>CAYFOB010000870.1:0-1507 GCA_964344525.1 uncultured Thiomargarita sp. | reverse complement strand
TCGCAAAGCGTTGCTTTGCACTCCAAAATACGATTGAATTTTTTGGAGTGCTTCGTGGCCGCTTTGCGACTATGGTTTGTGAACAAGAGTGCGTAACATCAGTTATATTTATTTAAACAACTTGAAAACTGTTACAGTAGAAGAATAAAAAATTTGAGTCGTTTTTAAATGTAAGCCCCAAGACTTTTTACAGTCAAGGGGCTTTTTTTATGTCTTCAAGCCAATAGCCTAACCAACCGCAAAAAAATAAGTCATTTTTTTCTGCGAAATATATTTTTTTCAAATTCACTATAGATGATTTTTATTTCTTTAGGCTCAGGTATATCAGCTTCTAATTTAGTTAAAAGCTTAAACACTGCATCCAATTTTAATTCTTGGATCATCGCTTCTTTTTCTTTAATAATTTCCTGCTGAGTCAAGAAGCTAAAATAATCTTCATCCGAACCCTCAACGATTTTCTCTAATAAAAGAAAATCGTTAACAATTGACTCACAAGTAAAATTTTTTCTAAGAGCCTGTTTGAAATCTTTTTTAGAACAAAAAAATTAATCAAATAATTGTTTTAAAATGTAAAAATAATGATATAATATTTAAATATTAATTGAGTTTATTTTTACAACAAAGGTAACAAAAAATGAGAAGCAAATATCCAAGTGACATATCAAGAGAACAATTTGAAAACATTTTGCCATTTTTTGAAAATTTTCGGAAAAAAACCAAACCCAGACAAGTGGATTTATATGACATTTTTTGTGCCATTTTATATATTCTCAAAAGTGGTTGCCAGTGGCGTATGCTTCCAAAAGAGTTTCCACATTGGAGAACGGTTTATGAATATTTTCGGCTTTGGAAGTCGCCCCCCGACGTTGAACAACCTAGCCTTTTGGAAACCATTTTAAGTCGATTAGTCGAAGAACACCGAGTTGCAGATGATAGAAAAGAAAAAACCCGTTTTATCATCGTAGATTCTCAAAATGTTCCGAATGCGGATACTGCTGAAGAAAAAGGTTATGATGGTGGAAAAAAGATATCTGGAATCAAACGGCATATTGCAGTAGACACTCAAGGGCTTCCTCATGCGATTCATGTAGTAACTGATCGGAACGGTGCTTTGGAAGCATTTCAACACTCCTATGATTCTCTTTCCCTCGTTCAAAATGTTTTAGTTGATGGTTCATATACTGGAGCACCTTTTGCTGAAGCGGTTGATGAATTGATCGGCGCGTCAGTGGAAATTGCTAAACGTTCAGAACTTCACACTTTTGAAGTTATTCCGAAACGTTGGGTTGTCGAACGGACTGAAGGTTGGTTAGACAAATGTCGAAGGCTTTGGAAAAACTGTGAACGGCAACTAAGTACTTCTCTCCAAATGGTTGTTTTGGCCTTCATGGCACTTCTATTGAGACGAACTTAATTCGGAAGTACATTAAGGTTTTCAGAACTTCATTTAAGAAGATTAAATGAACATTTTTTTATTTAAAACAATCTATTATGCAATATTTTACTT
>CAYFOB010000869.1:0-1510 GCA_964344525.1 uncultured Thiomargarita sp. | reverse complement strand
CCTAAAATTTCAGTTATTTTAATAATCCGAAAACTTGAACGTTTGGAGTATATATCGTTATTTATGCAAACCCTGTGATGAAAACGACTTGATTTTAACCGTTTCTGAGGCAATAAAAAGTTATTTCAGGGAAAAGGAACTTGAGAAACGACGTCAAAACTTGGAAAAAACGGTGAAGGTACGTACTCAAGATTTATGCGACTCTCTTAAAAAACTTGAAGAAACAAACCTCCGTCTGGAACAAGCTAACCGCGCTAAATCACGTTTTTTGTCTTCAATGAGTCATGAGTTACGCACACCGCTCAATGGCATTTTAGGCTTGAGCGGGATATTGCAGGAACAATTTTTTGGCCCCCTCAATGAAAAACAATTGAATTATGTTAAACAAGTCACGAAAAGTGGTAAACATTTATTAGCTTTGATCACTACTTTACTTGATACTGCTAAGATTGATGCAGGTGCTATGGAAATCGTACTCGAAAAAACGTCTCCTGAAGATTTTATTGCGGTTTCTGTGAGCTTGATGAGAAGCCAGTTTAAAGCAAAAAATCTACAAGTGGATGTGGTTATTGATCCGAAGCTGCCAGCGATGCTGGTTGATGTTATGAAATGTAAGCAAATTATGCTTAATTTGCTCTCTAATGCGGTTAAGTACACTCCAAAAAATGGTAAGATTAAGATTGAGGCGATTAGAAAAGAGGACTCAATCCTTCTTGTTAAAGTCAGCGATAGCGGAATTGGCATTGAAGCTGGTGAACAGGAGAAGATTTTTTTTGAATTTCATCAAGCAGAAAAAATCCGTGAACAGGAATTGGGGGGGCTGGGAATTGGTCTCGCTTTGACACGGCGCTTAGTGGAATTGCATGGCGGCAAAATGGGGGTCGAAAGTGAATTAGGAAAAGGGAGTGTATTTTGGTTCATTTTGCCAATTAAAACACAAAGGATCAAAACTTCCCAGAATGAAGAGTTATTGACAAATTTACCACGGGAACGTCGCATTCTGGTTGCAGAAGACAATGAAATTTATTTAATGACCTTATTGGATATGCTTAGCATTCATGAACATCAAGTTGTGGTGGCAAAAAACGGTCAAGAAGCCATTGATCTAACCCTATTACATAAGCCTGAATTAATTTTTATGGATATCAAAATGCCGGTGATGAGCGGATTGGAAGCCGTTCAGCAACTACGTACTATGCCAGAATTTAAAAATAGCCCCCCTATTATCGCTTTAACAACCAGCATTGAATCTCAAGAAATAATGACGGGGTGTACTGAATATTTAGTTAAACCCATTGGAACCAAAAAATTATTTGCTGTATTGCGGCGATATTTGGGCTAAACTTCAAAGCGGCGGGCTAGCCTTTGGAAACAAATACGGTGCTGGATAATCCACGCCAGATAAATATAACCCATCGGCAGGCGCAGTAACGCCCCCCGCTGTTCTATCACGTGCCTTTAAGAGGCTGTTTTGGAAAAAAATGAGAGAAGACTCTTTACCTTTTCAGAA
>CAYFOB010000868.1:0-1511 GCA_964344525.1 uncultured Thiomargarita sp. | reverse complement strand
ATATTTTTATTAAAATATCATAATATTCTAATTAACTAACTTGAACATCGAGTTGTAATATTCACGAACAGCCTCCACCAAACCCCAGTGACTTTCTGTCATTTCAACGTTTTCAGTTTTGGCGATAGCGATAGCAACGCTCTCATTCCAATCGTTGAGGTTTGTCAAAAAACCTTCTTCGTCGGTTTCAATGGTTTTACCGTTGACTTCTAAACTCATTTTAAAGTTCTCCTTTTAATCCACAATAATAATGAAACAATTCATCATAACAAATTTTTGAGAATGATAACAAATTTTTTATCAAAGGGGAAAGGATAATTGCAAAAACTTGGCAGAAATTGCTTACCATGTTTTAATAATCTGGCTTGATATAAAAAATTTTATCATATCATAAAAATCACAGTTCAAAATTATTTAGGCACAAGTCTAATAGTGAGGTCAAATGGATATCAAATCAGCGTTAAAAAGCGTCACAGAAAATCGTGATTTAAGCAGGGAGGAAATGTCCTCTGTTATGCGGAGTATTATGACAGGTGAGACGACACCCGCACAAATCGGGGGTTTTTTAATTGGGCTCCGCATGAAAGGCGAAACGGTAGATGAAATTGCGGCGGCGGCTCAAATTATGCGTGAGCTTGTCACCCCAGTTTCAGCCGATGGGCAACATTTGGTTGATATCGTCGGCACGGGCGGTGATAGCATGAATACTTTTAATATTTCCACAAGCAGCGCTATTGTTGTGGCAGCGGCAGGTGGTAAAGTGGCAAAACATGGTAATCGCTCAGTATCCAGTCAGTCTGGTAGCGCCGATGTGCTTGAAGCCTTGGGGGTAAAAATTAACATTAACCCAGAACAAGTGGCTGAATGTGTTAATAAATTGGGCATCGGTTTTATGTTTGCGCCACTGCATCACAGCGCCATGAAACATGCCATAGGACCACGCAAAGAAATGGGAGTGCGTACAATCTTTAATTTATTAGGACCCTTAACCAATCCTGCCAATACCCCCAATCAGCTCCTTGGCGTTTTCAGCAAAACTTGGGTAGAACCTATTGCACAAGTGTTAAAACAGTTGGGGAGTCAACACGTTTTGGTCGTTCACTCAGAAGATGGATTAGATGAAATCAGTATTGCAGCACCGACTAGCGTGGCTGAGTTGCATAATGGGACTATCACAACATATACGGTGAAACCTGAAGACTTTGGTATAGAGCGTGCTGATTTAAGTCAGATACAAGTCCATTCTGTTAAGGAAAGTGTCGCTATGGTGCGCGGCGTATTGGACAATCAAGCGAGTCCAGCAAGAGATGTTGTTGCCCTCAATGCGGGAGCAGCCATTTATGCCGCAGGCTTAACTGATAATTTCGCAAATGGTATTACACAAGCCCAAACCGTTTTGAGTAATGGGGCTGCCCGCGATAAACTTGCAGCATGGGTGGAATTAAGTCAGAGTTTTTAAGAAATGTTACGCAGTCTATTTCCTACACCCATGACTAACTACAAGGATTATA
>CAYFOB010000867.1:0-1514 GCA_964344525.1 uncultured Thiomargarita sp. | reverse complement strand
CCCAACCTACAGTATAATAGTTTGTTTTTAACGTTTTTTTTATTAACTTAATGGCGTTGGTTTTAGAAATAGGATGCGTAACATCAGTTATTAATATACAGTGTTCTTATTTTAAGCCCTTGTCGATTTAAATCGGGCGCAATAATCTAAGCCAATAACCTGCTTTTGTTCTAGAATTTCTTTTTCACGGTTAAAATGAGGATTGTTGGGGTGTAATTGCATATGCCAATAGATCATAAAAATCCATTAATAAGTTTTTCTAATTGCCTCAATTTTGTTTTTTAGCAATGCCCATTTTTGTATGCCTTTTATAATCTTGTGTGTCATAACAAAACGCATTTGCTCACTATATCATATTGATGTTTTTTAACACGAGCATTTTTTCGTTCCAAGTAACACTTTGGCGTATTTTTGTGGTACTATATGGCATTTTGGAACGAGCCAACACGCCTTGAGCGAATACCGATAGAGGCTTTTGGCTCGTGTGTAACATCAATTATTAAGTGAGACGCACCTACGCTTGCTTTTTCATCAGCTCAATTATCTCCTTAAGATAGGCAACTTCCAAATAAGCTTTTTCTATTTCCTTATCCTTTTGCTCAATGATTAAATAAGCTTTTTCTAATTCATGTTGGCATGTTGTTTGGTCAGTCGCATTGTGGTGAAATTGTTCATGATGACAAAAATTAAAAGCATTATAAAAATTTTCTATAAAATTAAACACATTTTTATCATTTAATCCCACCAACTGTGCCAACTCCACTCCCAATGTTTCTGAAATTTGTTTCAATCGGGACAAATTGGGGTCCACTTTTCCTTGTTCAATTTTAGTGTATCCATTCAATGTCATTCCTAGTTTTTCAGCCATTTGCTCCTGAGACCAATTTCTAAACTGACGAATAAATTTTATTGTCTCATGGACTTCCATAAATACATCCTCACAGTGGGTATTACTCTTAGCTCTACGCTCCTGATGTGTGCTAAGTACAGCATTTCACTGGTTATTATAGCCTTCATGTCAAGACGAATATCTTCACCCATTGATTCTACCAAGCTTTTTACAGATTATAATCAGGCTATTCGTTTTTTTTGTGAAGAAGTTGGGATAGGTAAAAATTGGTTGCTACAAAACAAGTGTTTAGAACAGCATAATGGTTTATACTCTCTTAGTTTACGTTTGGAGAATACAAACACAGAAAATTTATCTAATAATCAAAACTTTTTACTCAATTGGGCATACAAAAAAGCCTCAAAAATAATTTCATATGTGTTAATAGAGCTTGCCAAACCCTCAGTTGGCATAGATGTGTGGTTGGAATATATTATTGATTTATGTTTTGCGCTTGCTATTGCGCTAACCGCTGCAACAGCAATAGGCGTGCCTCTTTACCAGTCCAGCAAAAAGCGTTCTGGTTACAACGCTCCGGCCTGGGAACCCATTGTGGACGCGCCAGCGTCCTGAGAATTTTGCAGAAACTAATAACTGATGTTACGCAGCCTCATTCACAAGCGGC
>CAYFOB010000866.1:0-1517 GCA_964344525.1 uncultured Thiomargarita sp. | reverse complement strand
GTCACTTAACTTCTTAAAATAAAAGCAAAATATTTTTCTGAAAAGCTATAGGTTATCTTGGAGTTCGTATTTTTCTGTTCCTTGATTGGGTCCGCCTGCCGCAATCACAGCTAAAAATCGCATTGCGCCACGTCCAACGACGGGCACGCCACCATGAACGTGTTCATTAAATAATTGTCCATTGCTTAATTTACCTTCAAATTTGCCAAATATCTCTATTTCTCCTGGCACATTGGGCTCAGCAGGACCATTATTGAAAAATTTGGTTTGCCCCTTTAAAGGGGAGGTAAATTCAATATGGGCAAGACTTCCTGTGGGCAGCGGGGTATCCACCATTGCACCAGGACCATAAAAAGTACCCCCTGTTATTTTCAGCTCATAAGCCTTAGCTGTTGTTACAAAGAAAACAACGGATAAAAAGATTGCCGATTTTCTCATAGTCTAACCTCAAAATTTTGTCGTTTTCATTTCTTGGTTAAAGCGATGATTTAATTTCGCCACATCAACGATGAGCTTATCCAGCTTGTCAAAAAATAATCCCGTACTTTCCACGATAGAGTCAGGAATATTACCGTAATTATAATTGTAGGTGCTCAAAATTGCCCAAGGGATAAAAACCAATACCTCAATCGTATCAATATGCCACCCTAATGTGTGAACTTCTTTTTTGATATTTTTAAGGCTGCCAATCAGGAGTGAACTATCATAATTAGTTCGAGCCGCGTAGATTCTTTTTCTGATTTCATTCAACACTTCTTCAAGTTGCTTGGCATTTTTTTGTGCAATACTCTGATCAACAAGTGTTTTGAAGTGAGCAATATTCCTAAGCACCAATTCGCAAGCGACCAATGGTTTGATTGGGATATCAGAGGTAAAACCTCTTTGATTGCCAACTGGTGAACCTGGTAGCATGTTGCTTTTCATTGGCACATGAGGTGCTGCAACAATGACCCCATCTAAAAAACCATTATTATCAAAATCACCGACTTGTCCAAAGAGATAATCGCCAGATTGTTTTGAACCGGCTTTATCATAGCCCCCCGGAATATTTTTGTCAGATTGAAGTGACTTTGGTATTTGAACGATGCCAGTTGTCAGGAAAAAATCGTTGACTTGAATAATCCCTTCTGGAAAACCGGGATCCAAAGCAAAATCGACAGCCCAAATAAATTCGCCATTGTCGTTAAAATAGTACGTTTCCTGACCTTCTTGTGGTCCCCCATAGACTGCCACCAATGAAAATCTTTGCTTTCGTTGTTTACCAATAACCAAAACGCCAGCCTCAATATTTTCATTAACGAGCGTTTTACCATCAGTCAGCGTAGTGCCTGTATTAAGGAAAGGTGTAAAACCAGTAAAGTTGCTTGTGTCAAACTCAACATTGACGATTTTTCCATCAGGCAACGCTATATCAGGGACTATGGGGCCTGGACCAAAAAAGAAGCCACCATGTAAAGTAAAGGTATAACTCGATGTTCAAGTTAGTAAATAAAAATATTATTAAGTACTAATATAGG
>CAYFOB010000865.1:0-1521 GCA_964344525.1 uncultured Thiomargarita sp. | reverse complement strand
CTTTCTCGTTTTCTGAAAAAGACTTTTCATTTTTTCCAAAACAGCCTCTTAATATAATATTTATTGATGAAAAGGCAATTAAAGTTTTAGATGTGTTTCTATCTATGATAGAAAAAATTTAAAAAATGGTGAAACAATTATCAGACCAATTTAAACGATGAGTGTGGGAAACCTTTCAAAAGGGCTAACAATGAAATTTGATAATAAGCCAAAAATATTGGTTGTAGATGACAAAGAGTTGCTTCGTTCCTTAACAAGTTTTGATTATGAAATTGTTGTCGCGGAAACTGAATCAAGTCTTTTGGAAAAAGCAACCATTGAGAATCCTGATTTGATTGTCTTAGAAATTGGAATGCGAAAAATGGATGGCTACACAATTTGTACCAAACTCAAGAAAAACGCAGCCACCCAAAATATTCCTGTGATTTTGATCACTGCATGGGACAAAGCCAAGGGGCTTGAACTTGGAGCGATAGATTATATCACCAAGCCTTTCCAACCATCTATTGTCAAAGCAAGAATAAAAAACTATATCGCTTTGAAAAGGCAAAATGAGCAACTGCAAAATCTTTCTGCCATAGATGCTTTAACAGGCGTTTCCAATCGTCATTGTTTTGATGAATTTCTCGAACAACAGTGGCGGCAAGCTATACGAGGTATTTTTCACCTATCCTTGATAATGATGGATATTGACGATTTTAAATCGTTTAATACAGGTTATGGTAAGGCAGCCGGTGATAATTGTCTCAAGAAAATCGCTGCGGCATTAAAAAAGGTGACTGGTAGAGCCACAGATTTGCTTGCGCGATATGATGGTGATAAGTTTGCATGTGTTCTACCTTTGACAGATGCAAAAGGGGCGCTCACAATGGCGAAAAAATTAAGGGAAAGTATTATCTTTCTGAGAATTCCACATGCTTATTCCAATACCAACAGCTATGTTACCATCAGCCAAGGCGTTGCCTGCCGACAACCTTATCCAAATTCAACCCCAACCCTGCTACTAGCAGATGCAGAAAAAGCACTTTTGGATGCCAAAGCGCGTCGAGGTAATCAAATAATGACGATTGCGTAAAACCAATGACAGGGAGTTACGTATTTTGGAGTCCAAAGCTTAGCGAAGGGAAACTTACGCCCTTGAACTCCAAAATGCATTACCCCTCGTCAAATGGAAAAATGAAAAAACATGAGGACTGGGTTGCAAACCCAGTCCAGCAAAAAACATCACTTATTAAAAAAAGATGTTAAACGCTTACAAAAATCTGGCAAGGATATGACTAAGTTGACAGAAGTCATTAAAAAATTAGCTAATGGCGAAATATTACCTCCAGAATATTGCGATCATGCTTTAACTGGAAATTATAAAAATTACAGAGATTGTCATCTTGAGCCAGATTGGTTATTAATTTATCAAAGCAGCGAAACCGAATTGGTATTGGTACGTACAGGATCACATTGAATCATGTAATTTTGTATTTGATTCAGCAATCAACTAGGTTTAAACATGAAAAACATCGGATT
>CAYFOB010000864.1:0-1526 GCA_964344525.1 uncultured Thiomargarita sp. | reverse complement strand
TGAACGTTCAAAGTATATTTTCGTTCTTTTAAAACTTTAGATAGGAATGATAATGAAACTAAAATCAATACAATATAGCCAGCACAATGGTGAGCCTGAAGAATGGCAATTAGAAGGCTGTACATTGAATGATATTAATCTTATCGTTGGCAAGAATGCAACAGGTAAAACGAAAACGCTTAATATCATTGCTATATTAACTCGTTTATTAGCGGGTGATAAAAAACCTAGATATAACAGCGGAAATTTTACTGTTGTATTTGAAAATCAAGGAATAGAAATTACTTATCGTTTAATTATTAATACAAATAAAGTGGCTGAAGAAGAACTTAAGCAAGGCGATGAAAAGTTTTTACTACGGGGAATCGATGGTCGTGGCAAAATATTTGCAGAACAATTGAACAAGTGTATTGATTTTCAACCGCCCATTGACGAACTTGCTGTAGTGAATAGACGTGATCCTATTCAACATCCATTTTTTGAAAATTTGTATCAATGGGGAAAAGCGGCCAGACATTTTCAGTTTGGTACCTCAATGGGGCAAGATCAGCTTGTTCTTTTTGATAAAACAGTCAATTTGAAGGATTTATCTCCCGTCATGGCTTTGTTTGCAAAGGGAGCAAGCACATATTCCAAAGAATATGTGCAATGTATTTTAGAAGATATGCACAAAATTGGGTATGACCTTGAAGAAATAAAAATAGGTCCAGAGCAAATTGAGCATGATGACGGGCACTTCAATGTTGCTGGCATTCAAGTTCAAGAAAAAGATTTGAATGTCATAACGCCTCACACTCAAATGTCATCAGGAATGTTTCGCGCTCTTTCGCTGTTTATCCAGCTTAATTATTCCATATTTGCAGATTTACCAAGTTGCATTCTAATAGATGATATAGGGGAAGGACTCGATTTTGCACGTTCGACAGCTTTGATCGAACTCTTGATTAACAAGGTGGAAGGCAGTCAAATGCAATTGATTATGTCTACTAATGATCAATTTGTGATGGATGCTGTCCCGTTAAAATATTGGTCAATTATTAAGCGTTCGACTGGCAAGGCATCAATATATAACTACCTCAATCATAAAAAACTATTTGATAGTTTTAAATTTACAGGCTTAAGTAACTTTGATTTTTTCTCCTCGAATTACTACTTAAAGGAGGAATGAGTTGCTAATGAAAAAAGTTGCTATTTTTGTAGAAGGACAAGGAGAACAAATATTTGTCAGGCATTTGCTTAATAATTTGATTGGTGCAAATCAGTTGAGTTTTGAATGTTTGTGTTTACGGGCTGGAAATCTGGATAAAGTACCCTACACTCATAAAAACGAACAGGCAGAAGTCCACTTTTTGATTATCATTAATTTTGTTGGACTCACTTATGACAAACACTTTTCTGAAGTTGAGAGTATCACATCACATATTACGTTTGATGATATTGTTGAAATCATTATGAGTGATGATAAGCGGTGTGAAAGTTTTAAGAGGTTTTGTAATGATTTGATATCGTATTAGAAAATAAACAAA
>CAYFOB010000863.1:0-1528 GCA_964344525.1 uncultured Thiomargarita sp. | reverse complement strand
TCCGTTTGCCAATCAAAGGCATTCACCCGATACAAGGTTTCTTCATCTAACAAGCCTAATTGTTGCCCAACATAAAAATCATTTCCAATCAATGAATTTCCACATTTGATATTGTTTTCTAAATCTGGCAGCACTCGTTTTTGAAACAGGGAAAATTGTGAAATGACACTTTGTTCGTCTTCTAACACTTTCAGGAGTAAAGACAGTTTGGTGACTTCCACCGCTTGTGGATCAATATCGACGCCATAAATGTTATTGATGAGTATTCTTTTACGTTCTGAGATGCTTAATTTCCAAAGTCCACCACTTGACTGATAAAGTGCGGGTTTTTGGCCTTGGCTCCATTTTTCAGGGTTTCGCAAATAGCGTTCCAGGTGCCAATCCAATAAAAATTGATACGCTCCCAATAAAAATGAGCCGGAGCCACAAGCTGGATCTAAAATTTTTAATTTGCTGACTGCGCCAACTCTTTTGCTTTTTAATAAAGGCGTTATCGTTTGTTTGACAATATAATCAACAATATAAGTGGGCGTGTAATAAACACCACCCGCTTTTTTAACTTCAGGTTTTTGTTCAACCTTGGCTTGTCCTTGCGCTGTCAGATGAATGACTTTTCCTAAAAATTGTTCATAGACTTGCCCTAAAATGTCCGCCGGCAGCACGGAAAATTCATACGGACTGTCAGGATAATAGAGATTTTTGATGATGTCTTTTAAAATCTCATCATCAATATTCAAGCGCGGTGTCAAAGTATCAGGTTCATCACGGGCTTTTTCGGCTTTAAAATGAAATAAGCCTGAATTGTAGCGTTCATCAGCTTGTTTAAAAAATTGGAATAGGCGTTGATAGATGTGGGTGCCATTTTGTAATGTCAAAAGTCGCCCATAATCTTCAATGCCACGATCTTCACAAATACGTAGAAAAATAATGCGATCTATGGTTTGCTGTACAGCACGATTGAGCGGGCGTGGCTTCAAATTTGGATTGCGTTTTGCTATATTCTGCGCCAATTGTTCGCGCCAACATTCAATTTCAGCCAAAAAAGCGGTGTTTACTTCTATACCGCTTTTGGTATGGGCAGCGGCATATTGATCAAATTGGCCTTGCCAAACGGCTTCATAGGAAAATAGGTTGACGAACTTTTCCCAGTTTGAGAGATAATCGGTGTATTTAAAGTATAAAATACGAGCAGTGGTGGCTTTATCGGTTTTAGCTGGCTTAATGCGACAATCATAAACCGCCAATTCCGCAAAATTGGTTAAAATGCTGAGAGAGAGCTTGGCATTCCAAGCATAACGACGGATTTGGTAAGCGGGTTCTGGATTTTCAAAGAGATTAATCGCTGGCTTTTTGGCTTCAACAAAGAATTTTCGCACGCCACCGATACGAAAGCTGTAGTCAGGCATTTTGGTAGCGCGTCCAATTTTGAGCGCGTCTTCATGAACAACGTGCCGATACGCTTCTGTTAAACCCTGTTCATTGTTGATATCCCAGCCTAAGGCTTTAAAAAAGGGGTTGATGAAGTCTA
>CAYFOB010000862.1:0-1539 GCA_964344525.1 uncultured Thiomargarita sp. | reverse complement strand
GCCCCGAAGCTCCGCTTCGAGTGGCCTGGAAATTTCCGCCATCCTGCACTAGTTTTTTGGATTAATTCTGTTGGAACTTGACCATGAACTAACACTTCATTACGATTTTTCATACCATCTGATAAACTATTTGCTAGCCTTTTAATCTTTTTCTTTG
This sequence comes from uncultured Thiomargarita sp., assembly GCA_964344525.1. Lineage (GTDB taxonomy): Bacteria > Pseudomonadota > Gammaproteobacteria > Beggiatoales > Beggiatoaceae > CAYFOB01. The sequence goes on along the minus strand of CAYFOB010000862.1, from coordinate 1,382 downwards.
GGTGTTTATCAATCATTTTACAAGCATCATCAGGATTTATTATATTCACATTAGGCTCTTTCCTCAAAGCTGCTTCTTCTACCTTCACAACGGTTCCATAGCCATCAGCCCCTCCTATCTTTCTTGTTGAGAATGAAACGAATGGATATCCTGATTTTTGCTTGCTAGACAAATGATCGACAAGAGCTTCGGCGAGTTCTGTTGGATCACTCATATCGCGGGGGTGTCCAATAGGTCCTCCTTTATAATTATTATCCCCTCTAAAAATAAATTTTCCATTATGCACCAACACCCCATCCCCACCCACAAAATAGTTATGAGCATTGGCCACACTAAAATTGAACACCACCTCCCGACGCGCACTACTATCAACTTCCTCAACAACAACAGTAGTCCCATCATGCAACAAAAGCGCCTGTCCAACCTTCAAGCTTCCCGCAGGATTCCACCCCTTCCCCTGAATATAAAAAGGATGCTCAGCTGTCGTCTCAACCTTCTTCCCAGAATCAAACGTCAGTGAGATCATCCGATATGACTTCTCTCCCTTAATCAAATCCATCATCGGCTGAAAGCTCGTAGTCCCCGTTTTCTCATCACTCGCCGCGCACCTTTTCACCGATTTCAACCTCATCAATCGGCTTTTTCCCATTTTCAGTCTCAACCAACGTCCCTGCTGGAAAGCTATTTCCACCACAACTTGGCAACCTATGTTGCTCATAAACTTCTATTTAATCTTTCCACTCCATTGGCGGCTATTTCCTCAAATAATAAATCAATTTCTAAAAATATTTCCCAACGATCTTTATTCAATTTTTGAGCAATAATATCTATGACTTTTAATTCGAGTTGATTGATACGCTTTCCTTTCCAAAGTTGATCTGATAGTGCAACTAATAGTTCCTCAAAAGAACAATTCATGGATTTCCATCTAGCGTGTGACAAACAACACCTTGCTATTTTGGGGGATATACCATTCTCAAGTAATAATTTTTCTCCAGCAATTTCATGTTCAGAACCAGGACCCTCAAGCTCGTTTGGATAAATAATTTTTCCAGCATCATGAATGGCCACCCCTAATTCCACCAATTTATTATCAAATGTCACATTTAAAGCGGTTAGTTTTTTCATTATTAGATCAGCCGCTTCCCCAACTAATTTGACATGTTTTATCAATCGGTTAGATGCTCCTAAATCATAAAGTAATTTGTAAGCTTCTTCTTGAGTTTTTAACATCAGATTTAACCTCAAATACAATATTTGACCTAAGTGTTGCCCAACGATCCTTAACCACGTTGAACTTACTTAATGAGCTATTTTTTTTCCAATTGCTAAGTACTGAGCTGCAAGCAAGTTTCCGTTTTTTTTGGAATCCAAAGCTTTAG
>CAYFOB010000861.1:0-1548 GCA_964344525.1 uncultured Thiomargarita sp. | reverse complement strand
TCTTTCTCGTTTTCTGAAAAAGACTTTTCATTTTTTCCAAAACAGCCTCTAAGATAATCAACTAAAGAAATGGTATTACCAATGTGATCCCATTTTTCAATTTCCGTTTGTAAAGTATCAATGGATTTCAGAAAATCCAGCTCAAAGACACCATCTTCTTGCCCTGAGTCAACTTGAATTTCGATAAAGTGTGTACCTGCATAATCCTGGCTGACGACTTTATAATCTTTGACAACATCAGAATTTTTGGGAAAGTAAGTGACCGTATCATAGTCATACTCAAGTTTTGTTACCCCATAAATACCAACAACCATCATCAGAAAAAACACAATAAAAATCAACGTGACTTTGCGATAAACTGCCTGGTATACACCATGAAGGATTTTCATAATGAATCCCGTTGGGCTTGAGCTCATACGGTTAACGTATTGTGTCGATAAATCGACTTTTGTGTGCATTAAAATGGCAGGCAAAAAATATAAAGAAAAAAGCATGGCAACCAGGACACCGACACAAACAATAACCCCAAATTGCTGCACAGGAATCATGGGAGAAATGCCTGTGAGCATTAAAAAACCAATGGCAGTGGTTATTGAGGTCATCACAACTGGTTTCCACATTTTGTGGAGCACCTCTTTTAAAATTTGACTTCGTTCTTGATTTTTGTTTTTGTGAGAACAATCATAAAATTCGCCAATAATATGTACAGAATCTGCAATAGCCGCTGCCAAAATCACAACAGGAATCGCGTTTGAAAAGGGGGTAAATCTATAACCAAGAAACCCCATGATGCCTAAACACCAAGCGACAGAAGGGAATACCACAACCAGTGGTAAAACAACACCTCTTAGCGTTCTAAAAATGAGAAAAAGAATCAGTGAGGTAATAATGGCAGAGATGGGATCAAGGGTAATCGCATCCTGGTTGAGATAAATATTCAAAGTACCCGTGACAATCGGTGGACCCGATAAATTGATTTCATAGTCTGAATCGCTGTAATTATCTTTGATATAACGCTTCAAATCGGCGAAAATCGCCAAAATATCCGCATCTTCGTTCACATCAGCCACAATACGCGCGGACTTTCCATCATTTGAAATGATTAATCCAACATACAGCGGAAATTTCAGTACTGCCTCTCTAATGGCTATTGCTTCTTCTTGTGAGCTTGGAAAATTTTCCAAAAATTTATTGACTTCTAGCCCTTCCTCTGTACCAATAATGTCCTCTTTACTTGCCAAAGAACGTATGGTTTCTACGTTAACACCTTCAATTTCTGAAATGTAATCAGTCAAATCGCTGATCAGCTGCAAACCTTCTACGGTGAAAATACTGTCTCCATTCCGTGAACGGACATTCACCAATAAAGGATCATCAATATTGAAACGCTCTTCAATTTCCTTTTTGGTGTCATAGGAGGAATGTCCTCTTGGAATAAAGGAGTCAGTAGAGGTGTCGTGTTTGATAAAAATAGCGCCAGTGCCGATTGCCAATGTTAGAGGCTGTTTTGGAAAAAATGAAAAGTCTTTTTCAGAAAACGAGAAAGAT
>CAYFOB010000860.1:0-1550 GCA_964344525.1 uncultured Thiomargarita sp. | reverse complement strand
CGTTATTAGTAAATAGCAACTTTTGTTAATATTTGTTAATAAAAAATGTATCGGTATGCGTGAGGAACTGATAAAACAAGGCTATCATGTTTATGCAAACATAGATGAAGTCTCAGATGACAACTTTGACATTGCTACATTATTTCATGTGTTTGAACATTTTACACAACCATTAGAAACCCTCAAAAAGATTGTAGCGCGGATAAAAGATGGTGGAAAAATCATTATAGAAGTCCCTCATGCCAATGATTTTTTAATTTCATTTTTAAACCTTGAGAGCTTCAAAGCGTTTACATTTTGGAGTGAACACCTAATTCTACATACGCGACAAAGTTTGAGACTTTTTTTAGAACATGCTGGATTAAAGAATATTTCTATTATGGGATATCAAAGATATCCGCTTGCCAATCATTTACATTGGCTATCACAAGAAAAACCGGGTGGACATTTAGTTTGGAACCATTTGAAAACGCCTGAACTTGATAATGCTTATGCTGATATGTTGGTACGTTTGGATCAAACAGATACATTGATTGCTATTGCAGAAAAATAAACATATTGCAAACACTCAAAAAAAACAAATCTATATCATAGAGAATAGCAAAACAAAACTATCAATCATATGAATTTTACCAAAGCTTTTGTCAAGAATAATCTCACTGTTCTGACAACGCATATCCTAATTTACCTACAAGGGCTATTCCTCACCCCAATTATCATAAAAACAGCTGGCGTAACACTATATGGTGGCTATGTTCTGTTAATGTCAATCATCGGATTTATCTTTGGAACTTCTTCTTTTGGTGTAGGTTTTAAATGCCGTAGATTTCTACCGGGAACGGATAATAAACAAGCGCGGCAAACGCTATATTTTCCACAGTTCACGTTTCAATTAATTTCTTTATTATTTTTAATACTAATTTTATTTATTTTGTTTCCTTGGTTTAATCAATTATTTTTCAAAGGACAAGTTGAGTTTTATTTGTGGATAATTTTGCCGTACTTATCTTTTTATTTTCTTTACAGCCAATCAACGGATTATTTTCGTTATACGCATAGAATGGCATTTTTTAACTACGCTACGCTAACACATCCCTATTTATTTATAGGACTTGCATTGCTTGGATATGGAATATATAAACAGATTTCTATCAATTCATTATTGATTGCCAATACATTAGCATCTGTGTTAGTAGCAGTGCCATTAGCTTATAAAATAACAAGAGAGATTGGTTTTAGGTTAAAATTTCCACCACTTAAAGAATTGTTTGATGATATTAAAATAGGCTTTCCACTGACACTCAACTTTATTGTTGATATGATTCTCTCAGCAGCTGATCGCTATGTAATCGCTGCATTTTTAAGTGTAACAGCAGTAGGATATTATAATCCTGCGTATGCACTTGGATCATTAGCCATTTTTTTTGCTAAAGTTTCTGCTGTCGTATTGCCGCCATTGATGTCCAAGCTTGTAGATAACAACAATGAACAATCTATTGTACGTTTGACAAGTGATGAACGTTCCGAATTAGAAAACGTCGTGAATAAGG
>CAYFOB010000859.1:0-1551 GCA_964344525.1 uncultured Thiomargarita sp. | reverse complement strand
GTTCATCAACAAATACTATTTCTTTAAGAAATAGTATTTGTAAGGGCCTCGATTTTTTGAGAAATCGTTTTGTACTTTAAGCAATCGGGAAACGCTATTATAAATTGCCCTTCAATTTGGAAAAAACAGATTTTCATAAAAATCACAGGAGAAAATAATGACAACGGCAGATATGGTTTACCAACAAGTCCAAACAATGCCACAACGTTTAGCCCAAGAAGTTCTGGATTTCGCAGAATACTTAGCCTTCAAGCGGCAATCAAAAATGACGCCAAGCAAAACGGCACCTAACAGTTTACTAAAATTACTTGAAGAATGTCCAGTAGGCACTCGCACGTCAGAAGATATTGACAAAGAATTTCAAGCACTTCGTGATGAATGGGAGACTAAATAATGCTATTTTTTGATGCTTGTGCCATCATTTACTTATTAGAGGCTGTAGACAATCGAGGTAACCGGGTACGAAGTCTAGTTCGCAACTATTTAGACAACACAAATAAGCCCTTAATGATATCAAGTTTATCATTGTTGGAATGTCGTGTATTGCCACAACGTCAAGGAAATACTTTCCTACTTGCCCGCTATGAGCGTTTTTTTACCTCTGATAATGTCTATATTATTGAAATAAATCATGAGGTGCTCAATTTGGCAACCGATTTGCGGGCGCGTTACACGATTCGTACACCAGATGCGCTTCAAGCGGCTTGTGCATTATCCCATGATGTAGATGATTTTGTGACTGGAGACAAGCGTTTTTGTTCTATTCAAGAATTGTCAGTGACATTAGTCTAATTTTTGACTTCAATAAAAAAAATTTATGCTTCAGTATTTATAGCGTTTCCCGATTGGTTAAAGTACAAAACGATCTCTAAAAAAAGAGGCTCTTACAAATACTATTTCTTAAAGAAATAGTATTTGTTGATGAACGCGACAGTTTATCTAACACAATCGCTATAGCATGGGTAAATATAATGTTTAAAATCACCCCAAAACACCTAATCACCTACTACAAAGAACTCAAAGCATTTGAGCGCCTAGGGCAATCCCATGAAGGCACCGTCAAAATTGCCTTTCAACATCTTTTGGAGGCGATAGCCAAACAATCCCAATGGATATTAACGCAAGAAAATACCCTAAATCGGGGCAAAAAGCGCATTCGGTTAGATGGCGTTTTATTTGATCAAGCCAACATTCCGCGTGGCTATTGGGAAGCTAAAGATTCTCAAGATGATTTAAGCAAAGAAGTTCAAAAAAAGCTTTATCAAGATAACTATCCAAATGACAATATTATTTTTCAGGCACCTGAGCGTGCGATTTTATATCAAAATGGGCGCGCCAAATTAGACTTATCTTTAACTGAACCCGCTAATTTGGTCAAAATTTTAGATCAATTTTTCAATTTCAAACGCCCAGAATATGAGCGGTGGGATTTAGCCGCAGATGAATTTAAAAGCCGGGTGCCAGACTTATCCAATAAACTATTAAGCTTAATTCAGCAAGCGCGTCTTGACGACAAAGACTTTAAAACAGCCTTTAACAATTTTGCAGAAC
>CAYFOB010000858.1:0-1565 GCA_964344525.1 uncultured Thiomargarita sp. | reverse complement strand
GGAAGGACATTTTCATCATTTTAGCCCCAGAAGTAAGCTTCGCGTCCCACTTTGCAGAGCAAAGCCACAGGCATTCCCAAGCAGGAGCTTGGGAACGAGAGTGCGTAACATCAGTTAATAAAAACAGAAGATGCTGAACAAGCAGAAATTTTAGAAGCTTTAACAGCTCGTTTTGCCCGGCTAAATGATACAGTCACACAAAAACTATTTCGTGCTATAGATGCCTTAGAATTAAGCGATGAAGGTAGCCTCATTGATCGTTTTAACCGCATGGAAAAAAGGGGAATTGTAACAAGTGCCAACGACTTGATTGAAATGAGAAAATTGAGAAACCAAATCGCCCATGAATATGTGCTTGAAGATTTAATGCCGTTGTATAAAAACGTATTTGAACAATGCGAATTATTGTTCGATGTAATGGATGCAATTGTGAATTATGCATGTGCTAATGGGTGGGATTAAACGGCATAACACCCCCTAATAGGAGATAACTATGCTTGATATACTCATACAAATACCAGGAAGCACTTTTCTGGGTTACTTTTTATTTTTTTCAATTCTGTGTATAGGAACTGCTAAGATTTGGATGTATGCGGCTGATGATTCAAAGCAATATCGCCTACCCAGCTTTACCAAACTGAATCCCTTTGAAATTGCGGCATTACGAAACGGGCGTAAAGGAGTTATTCAAACCGCACTTTTTGAACTTTGGCATCGCAAACTAATCACAACCCGTGGAAAAGCACATTTAGCAGAAATTAGGAAAGTGAACTTAGCCACCACCAAAGAACGTCCCAAAAACGAAATTGAGCAAAATATTTATAACTTTGCTCACATAACCAGAAAACCAGGCGATTTTTTTTCAGACACTACCTTGCGTTCAAATATTGACAAGCATCTTAAACCTATCAATCAGCGCTTAGAACAATTGCATCTCAAGCAAACTGATTCTCAAATCAAACGCGCTTGGAAAAACCTGTGGTTGGTATTATTTCTCATTCTTGGTATCGGTGGCACAAAACTTTATTTTGGATTTTACTATGGGCACCCTGTGTTTTTTTTGATCATACTTCTCCTTATTATTCCATTCATTACCTTTAAAATTTTAGCCCCCAAGCCAAAAACTCAACTAGGCAATGAATATTTACAAAAATTGCAAAAACACTTTGAGTGGACAATCTCAGAAGAAAACCTTGATATTGATCAAGCTTTTCGGGTTTCTATTTTTGGAGTCACTGCCTTAACCAGTTTTGTTGCATTCTCTGCATTTGAAAATGCTTTTTCAGAAAGTGATAGTCCAGGAAATAGTTTAAATGGAGGTTGTGGAGGCGGAGGTTGTGGAGGAGGAGGCGGAGGTTGTGGAGGAGGTTGTGGCGGTTGTGGCGGTTAAATTCAGGCACACGTTTATTCTTTATCGTGGTGCACTTTCTTATCCAGCATTTGGTGAGGATGGAGACTCTCGTTCACAAGTTGCAACTGTAGGAACGTGCAAAAGAATAACTACACGGATTACTTTTAATAACTGATGTTACGCACTCATGTTCCCCCCACTCGAAGCGGAGCTT
>CAYFOB010000857.1:1066-1569 GCA_964344525.1 uncultured Thiomargarita sp. | reverse complement strand
ACTCTTGCAAAAATTTGACGCTGGCGTAAATCATGCCAGTGCAAATAAATAATGCAAAAGTGCTCACCATCGCTGCTGCTCCAATGATTAGGGATAAATCAATGGAGTGTGTTTTTGCTAACGTGAAAACGGGTTCAGTCCAGCCAAAGTAATGCGTTGCACCATAGAGTGCTATAAAAAGCATTGTTTTTGGCAAAATAATGACTTCACGAGATAACCAAGATGTACGCCATTGATTTGCTGCCCGCCAGCCTCGCATTGGGCGTCCTAAGTGAAAAAAGGAGGCGAGGAGTCCTGCTGCCAGAAAAAAAAGCGCCAATAGGCTGCCCACCGCATAAAAGCTTTGACTCTCCTGGCTTGGTAACAAATTGATCATCGAATAGAGTTGTCCTGTGTATAAGGCTAAAAATAAGCCTTGCCCAACGCCAATCAATGTGGTCAAAAAAATAACTGAAAATGCTGGATGCATAGTAACCTCTTACCAACTCATAAAAATATCGTCT
>CAYFOB010000857.1:0-1056 GCA_964344525.1 uncultured Thiomargarita sp. | reverse complement strand
ATGTTTGCTGTTCTTTTGGAGGCTCTGGCAGCACGCCTTCTTTCTTAAGCGGATTATCAGCGCGTAACAGCTCGTCTTCATGGATTTTGATACGAACTTTGCGCCGAGGTAGATAATGATTGGCAGGGTTAGTTCCCCACTCCGGCATTAACTGATACCCCCCACTTTCACGAATCGTTTTTGATACTTCAGAATCGGGATCATGAACATCGCCAAACAAACGGGCATTTGTAGGGCAAGCCAACACGCAGGCCGGTTTGCGCTCAGATTCGGGCAATGTTTGGTCGTAAATCCTATCAACACAAAGTGTACATTTCTTCATCACTTTTTGCTGCTCATCAAATTCACGCGCCCCATAAGGGCAAGCCCAAGAACAATATTTGCAGCCAATGCATTTATCATAATCCACTAACACAATGCCATCTTCGTTGCGCTTGTAACTGGCGCCTGTTGGACAAACCGGTACACAAGGTGGATCTTCACAATGCAAACAACTTTTGGGAAAATGCACCGTCTCAGTATTGGGAAACGTGCCCACTTCAAAGGTTTGTACCCGATTAAAAAAAGTACCGGTGGGATTGGCATCGTAAGGATTAAAATCTGACAGGGGTCCTGCCCAGCCAGAGGTATTCCACTCCTTACAACTGGTCACGCATGCATGACAACCGACGCATACGTTGAGATCAATAATGAGGGCGAGTTGTTTCATTTTTTTTGGCTCAATAACCACAAGAGTTGAATATAATAAAGGATAATGTTCAATATTGACAAGAATTTCTGCTTTGTAAGTACCTATCCACAAACTTGAACGTTCAAATTCAATTAACCTCATGCGCTTTTGTTCAGTCCAAACGGTATGGCGCTGATATTTAGGAATATAAATTTCTCCGTCACGTAACATTTGCACCGTATAACCCACTGTTAATCCGAGTGTGGTGTAATTAATTTTATTTCGTGTGTGCCAGATTTGTTCTCCTGCTAGTTCTACAGCTTCGGTGTTCATCATTTTATCCTTTTTAACTGATGTTACGCATTTTTGTTCCAAAACCATAAATA
>CAYFOB010000856.1:0-1574 GCA_964344525.1 uncultured Thiomargarita sp. | reverse complement strand
GGAGTGCTTCGCGGCCGCTTTGCGACTTGTGAACGAGGATGCGTAACACCAGTTAATAAACCAAATCCCTTGAATAAAAACATTATGTACAATTTTATTGCATCTTCATACGCTCGACTAAAAAATAATAATAAAGATTTTTTTCGTTACAAAAAATTAGAAAATTTCTATGTAGCGGTAGTCAGTGATGGCGTTTCATCAGCGCCTTTTGGACGAGAGGGCGCACAGATTGCCTGTGATAGTTTCATAACTTATCTGGAATTATCTAATCCCAATCAAAAAATTGAAACATTGATTTCTAATGCAATTCATTATGCTAATGAGAAAATTTTAGAAAAATATAGCGTTTTTACTGCAATGACTACAATTGTAGCTATGGTGATTTCTGATAACAGCTTTGTTATGGGCAACGTTGGGGACTCAGAAGGTTGTCATTTCCATCAGAATGGATATGAAATTTGTACAAAAAAGGATATTCGTGCTGTTGCACGACTTGTCAATGGAAAAACCGTTATAAAAGATGGGATGCCAATCATTGATAGTGGATTAAGTGCTGCTTTGGGTACTGATGTCAACATAAATCCCAATATTCACAAAAAATCCTATCAAGAGGGCGATATTTTGACAATCTCTACAGATGGAATTGATAGCAGATGTTTAAAAGAATTAATTGAAAATTATCTTTTTTTAGATCAAAAAGGTATTGATGATTTAGTGTCTCTTTGTGCCCAAAGGAGTGATGATGACAGTACAATTGTGATGATAATTTTAGGAGAACGCCCTGTTGTTAGGGCGCTGAAGGAAAAAGTGAAATGTTATCAATTTTTATCAAATTCTGAAAAAGAGGAATTATTGAAAGAAATTCACCCATATTGGGATCAATTATATGAAGAATTGTTATCTTGTTACCATAATGAAGATAACGAGGAATACAAAATAGAAATATTGAAATATCTTTCTAAAAAAATGGACAAAAATCAATTAATTGTTTTAGCTGATGAAGCTGCTAAAAGTCAAAAAAGGAAACTTTTGATGAGTATTTTGGATAAGCTTAAGCGACGTGGCAATTTTGTTGCTCCAATGTGATGATCTCTTACCATCTATCTGTTTTGTCATTTGCTCCAAGCTATTAAATATAGGATTGATTCTTTTAGCGAGAGGCTCACGAATAATTTTGAGTCAATTCATATCGGGTTGGTCAGACACACCAAATATTATAACTGTAGGCATCCAAAGGAGATTAGTACAATGAGTAATTTTAATGTCAGTTGGTTTGATTCTTCCCTATGACCAGCTTCCCACCGATCCAAATGCTGATCAGCTCATTGATATGTCCAATGTACCTCCTGATCCTGATCCTGTACTAGATAAAGAACATTTGCAAGTGCTTAGAGAATATTGTATGAATTAAGGTGGTAGTATTATAATGCGATTAAAGGTAAGGTGCGTCCTACGCCCTTTTAGGGCATCACTGGTGTGCAGCATATACTCGAAGATGGTAGTGTGGTTATAGCGTTTACCGATTGGATGAGGTACACCATAAGTTGCTTTTAGAAATGATCAAAAACCACAAT
>CAYFOB010000855.1:0-1575 GCA_964344525.1 uncultured Thiomargarita sp. | reverse complement strand
CTGCTTGGGAATGCCTGTGGCGACGCGGAGCAAAGTGGGACGCGAAGCGTCCCTGATGGGGCTAAAATGATGAAAATGTCCTTCCTTCTTACCACCAACAGGGACGCTTCGCGTCCCGCTTTGCTTCGCCGCGCCACAGGCATTCCCAACCAGAGGTTGGGAACGAGTATGCGTAACATCAGTTATTATAATTTAAAATTGATGTACATTTTAAAAAATGATAGAAGCAATAAAATCTACACCTAACATTAAGCATTCAAGTATTTTTTGGAGACAGGATGAGATTCAAAAATAATCGCTTTTTCCAAATGAATACCTGATATGACAGATGAATGTACATATTTAACAGTATTTTTTACCTTGAATACTTGATTGATTTCCTTTACAAAAGGATCGGTGGTTTTTAAAATGACAGTTCGCGTAATTGTTTCAGAAACGGCTTGACTCAAGTGTTTATTAAATATTGTGATTAAATCAGTTAACGCCATTTTTAGTGTTAAATCGTCATAGGTTGGAGCGCTAACAATCATAGTCCAATAATCACTCATTTCAGCATCAAATGCTTTAAGCATCAATAATGAAAGAGCCCCCTTTTGTTGTTTGAAAATTTTGCTCATTTTACAAAATTCTTTTACCAATATTTCATTATCCATTGATAGACTCCATTAGGTTTTTCGCGTATCGCATTCAAAATTTGTTCAGCATCTTCTTTTGAAACTGAACCCTTGGGTTTATATCTCATTTCTGGCGACCAAGGTATTATTATAGACCAATTGGTATGCAAGTCAACGTGAGCTAAACTGCTCTTTTTTTTCAGTCCTGATAAAAAAAGGAGTTGTTCAAAATCATGAACAGCATAAACAGACTTAAATTTTCCGGTGGAAGGATATTCTTCTGTATCTAATAACTTGCAAATTCTGGCTTTTAATGCAAATTCAATCACATAACCACTCACATAAACCGCTCCATCATATAAACCTGCATCAAATAGCGTTTCTGCCTCTTTTAGTCGAAGTTTAGCCAGTTTTTTTAATTCATTTCTAGTTGGCATAAAAAATTTTTAGGGTTGTTCATAGGGTTTTAAAAAGCGACAAGAATCTTTTTTAATGACTTTATAACTTGAGCACTTCATCTTTGTTCTATCTCATCAAATTTCAAGTAGGATCATCTTTAAAAATACCAAATCCTTGCAACCCTTTTTCCAAATAAGGTAGCTAACAGTGGTTGTTCACTTCAAAAGTGTTACTTTCTTCATTGAGATGCCCATTTACCAAGCTCTTTTTATTGGAGAAGTTTCAGAATTAAAACCAAATCAACTACAAATTGTTTTGACTTTGATTTTATTTTGTAAATTCTGATTCATACAAATGGAGGGCAAGCGGGTGGGTATAAAGGTGGATCTTTAGTTGCTTGTAAACTAATGAGATAGATTCTTAGATTAGCATTTTTTTGTACTCAATATCTAAATAATCATCAACTGCATTAGCATCTATGTGTCCTGCATTATACCAAACAAATAACTCCTTTAGAGGCTGTTTTGGAAAAAAATGAGAGAAGACTCTTTACCTTTTCAGA
>CAYFOB010000854.1:0-1577 GCA_964344525.1 uncultured Thiomargarita sp. | reverse complement strand
TCAAGAATGGGTAGCTCCTCTTGAGAAAATTGATTTTTGAGCAACTGAGACAATTCATAAACCCAGCCCACAGAAAATGGGCTATGTTTTGCCAATTCAGCCCATCCCGCTTGATGATCAATCACATGCTTAGCACAGCGAATTTGCGCCTCAAACAAATTTTGTCGGTAATTTTTATACCATGCATTTTTTTTATACCATTCTTTGGGCACTTCTTTGAGTTTAAAGAACCACGGTGGTACTTGAAAATTATCAAGCCACGCTCTGCCATCGCCGCTCGAATTAGCCGCATTTGCAAGTGCTTTCAAAAAAATTTGATCTTGCCCAAACAATCGAGACATAAAATGGTCTTTTGGATCCAAACGCCCAGCAGTGAGTGCTTTATTAACGGCTTTCATATAAGCCTGGTTATTGACGAATTCTTCAAATTCTAACACGATGTCCTGATCTTCATGTGACATATTTTTTATTTTTCCTTGAAGATTTCAATACTATACGATTGAGTGAGATTAAGACAGGTTGGCAAAGGAATATCAAATTCCCAAGTTTCTTCGTCTTCATCCTCTTCCAATTTTTCATTGTTAGTGTAAACCACTTGTTTGGTTTGATTATCAGTGATCACAAGTGAAACCTCTTTGTCTGCGAATTCTGGTAAAACTGTCCTAAACGATATTCTCCAACTTTCATCGCCTCGATATATGGTTAAAATGGATTGATCCGTTTTTTTGTAGAGTTTTTGATCTGTGACTAACTCTAACACCGAATTTTTGGTTTCTTTATCACCGCCACCACCGGAGATTCTCATCAATGGTGGAATTATGTAGACAAAAATCTTAATTTTATCAGGTTCTTTTTTAAAAGCCGCAAGTAAAGCCGCACGAAGAACCATCGCTTCAGCAACAGTTTCTTGCTTAGCATTGTGGGGGATAGGTTTCCCTCTTAAGATATCCCACCAATCTTTTAAATCATTTTCTATCAACATATATTCACCTTCTATTTTTGGCTATCAACAATCTTGAAAATAAGGTCTAAGTTTTTGTCGGCATCTGGTTAAATTGGCACCGACTGCGTTCTCGGTTGTACCAAGAATAGCCCCAATTTCTTTGTCAGTATATCCCTCCACTGCGCCTAATCGAAGAATTAGCAAACATAGGCAGTCCAGTTTGGGCGGAATTCTTTCCAACTCATTTTCCATTTGCACCTGTTGACGACACTGTGTGAGATGTAACTTGAGAATCTCACGATGTTCTTTAAAGGCATCCTCTCTGGTACTTGACAATTGTGGCTTATAATCAGGTAATTTAACCTTCGACACACAATATTCACAGGGATGGTCTTGTTGATATTTTTGCCATCCTTTATCTATACAATCTCGTTGTTCCAGATTCCTTTCAGATTCTTCATAAGCATCAATAGCCCCCCTCTCATCCTCTAAGCGTTCATTATCGGACATACTTTTCCCCTCACGAATTTTGAGGTTGCCAATATGGGTTGGTCAGACACAAATTCAGGCAACTTATTAATTTAAATAATAACACATTATACAGATGATGTAACATGTAACGAAATTTTAAATT
>CAYFOB010000853.1:0-1578 GCA_964344525.1 uncultured Thiomargarita sp. | reverse complement strand
TCTCGTTTTCTGAAAAAGACTTTTCATTTTTTCCAAAACAGCCTCTTAAACTTTTATCACTCTTCAATTTTGGCGCTCAACAATGGCGATGGGATTTTGCACAAATAAAAGCGCATTATTTTAGTGATAATGTAATTGAATTGATAATTGCTAAAGTGCAAAGATTAACTGAAAAAACACAACAAATATTAAAATTTGCCGCTTGCATTGGAAATCCTTTTGAGGTAAAAAAGTTGGCTATTGTTTATGACATACAAGAAGTGGATTTATGGGAAGCGCTTATTGAAGGATTGATTTTGCCCATGGAAAATGCTTACAAATTCGCCCATGATTGCATTCACCAAGCCGTTTATTCACTGATTCCAGACACAATGCATTGGCAAGTCGGGCAATTACTGTTAAAAAATTTAAAGAGAAAAGGAGAAGAAAACATTTTTGCCACCGTTGATCAATTGAATATTGCGATTGAATTGATTCAACAACCGTCAGAACGAGATGAGCTGGCGCAATTAAATTTCATTGCCGTTAACAAGGTAAAAGCCTTGGCTGCCTATGAACCCGCGCTTTATTACTCAAATAAGGGAATAAAATTGTTAGGGCAAGAGGGTTGGCAGAGACAATACGAACTAACCTTAGCCCTTCATCAAGAAGGGGCAGAAGCAGCGTATCAATGTGGTGATTTTGAACAAATGGTACAATTGGTTGATATCGTGTTAGAAAAAGCTAAAACACAGCTTGATCAAATCAAAGTCTATGAAATTAAAATTCAGGCATATCAAGCACAAAACAAAATGTTAGAGGCGGTTAAAATTGGTTTGCATGTTTTACGGTTGTTAGGGTTTTATCTGCCCCAACAACCTAATAAATTGCATCTGTTATTGAGTTTTTGGCAAACTCAAATCGTGGTTGGTAGAAAATGTATTCAATGCCTAAAAGAATTGCCAAACCTGAATGATCCGATCAAGCTAGCGATTATGCGCCTTATGTCCAGCATCACTTTTGCCAGCTATATGGCAGCGCCGAAACTTTTTCCGCTACTGGTGTTTAAACAAGTCACTTTATCGGTTAAATACGGCAATAGCGCTTATTCTGCTTACGCTTACGCCGCTTATGGGCTGATTTTATCCGTAAACCATATTGAAGCGGCTTATCAATTTGGCCAATTGGCTTTAATGCTATCGCAACGTTTTGATGTTATCCATATTGTTCATTTATTCATTAATCATTGGAAGGAACATAGCAGAAAAACATTAAAATCTTTGCAAAAAGCCTCTCAAACAGGACTAGAAACAGGACATTTTAAATTTGCAGCCAATGCCGTTATGGCTCACTCCATCAATTCCTATTTTGTCAGTAGGAAATTGAGCCATGTTAAACAGGAGATGGCAAAATTAACGGCAATTGTTGACAAAATCCCTGATTCTTTGGACAATTTTTTTATAAAATATCCAGGTGTGATGAATATCAAATCAATCTTTAAAACAGATAAAAATATCCTTAATCAAGGAGAACAAGAAACTAGATTCTCGATGTTCAAGTTAGTTAATTAGAATATTATGATATTTTAATAAAAATATT
>CAYFOB010000852.1:0-1586 GCA_964344525.1 uncultured Thiomargarita sp. | reverse complement strand
CTCAAATATTGTCAATAGCTATTGACATTAATTGGAGACCAACATGGAAAAATTATCTATTAAGCAGGCCTCGGAGCGGTTTAATTTATCCAAGGCGCGGTTGTATCAGTTGTTAGATAAAGGGGCTGTGATTGGAGAGCGTGCGCAAAGGCGTGGGCGTGGTGCTGGCTCATGGGTGGATGCGGTCAGTCTAAAATCACATATTGAAAATAGGCATGAAAATATGCGGCATGGAAAGGGTACTGGAAGGCCCAAAATAACGGGCGTTAGTAATTATGTCCCTGTGACAGAAGCATCTAAAAAAGTTGGCTATTCTTCTCGCCATATTGATCGTCTAGCCAGAATAGGTAAAGTGGCATCAAAACAGGCTGAAAGAGGCGGTCGTTTAATTGATATAAATGATTTATTAAATTATAAATATGCGTGAAAATAATGCTTGATATTTTAAATACAGCCCATATAATGTAGTCAGCGCTGAATGATCAGCGTTTTTTTTATATTAAAATGTCTCAAAACTACACTTGACATTTATAAAATAGATACTATAATTGTCAGTAACACTAGAAAAACAACCGCAGCCCGAATGGCGCACTTGTGGCCCAGTGTTACTAAATTTGTTCTTTATACAACTTGGAGACATAGCATGTCTAACTTAAATATTGCACGTGCCAAATCCGCTCACGTTGACGTACAGGCCCGTTTTTATTCTGACTATGAACGCTCGCTTGCGTTCACTGACTTTCGGAATGAGTGGATAGAACGCCAGGCGGATGAAATCTTGGATGATCCAATGATCGAATTGTTCGGCATGATTGAAGCGTACTGCAATGAATCAACACCATCGCCAATTTCTGGCAAGTTGATGAAAAATTGGGCTGAGTTCGAGATCGTGATGAGAAGAGCTGCCAAAGAATCGCCAATACTGGCGCATTTTTTGGAGAGCGTGGCTTATCGACAGGCTGAGAAGGATTTTGTTGCTGATTGTTTGCAACGATGATGGGGAGAGCGATTACCACAACGTTCTGACAAAACAAGGTAATCACACTCCAAACACCAATAAACCAATGGCGCGACGGCAATCGCGCCTTTTTGAAAGGTAATTGATATGTCAAATATATCGGCGATCACTCATAATTTCAATGGTCGTGCATCAACCAATGTGTCATTTAATGGCAAAGACCTGATCACGGTTGATGTGGATGGCGAATGCTATATAGCCATGAAATCTATTGTTGAGGGGATGGGTTTAGCTTGGCGTGTACAAGTACGCAAAATAACCGATTCCAAAAGGTATGACCATATGGTGATACCTTTGGAAACCACAGGTGGCGTACAAGAAACGGTTTGCATACCTTTGTCAAAACTCAACGGCTGGTTGTTTAGCATCAATCCCGAAAAGGTTAAACCTGAAATCAAGGACGTAGTTGTGCGCTACCAGGATGAATGTTTTGAGGTGCTTTATAAGTATTGGATGGCAAAGCACAAACCAGAGCTCCAACCCGCCCCTTCCATGTTCATGGCAGGCGATCCGCACATAGCCAATCAAATCATGCTGGCGAATGCGGCGGCTGAAATGCTGCGCATGA
>CAYFOB010000851.1:0-1599 GCA_964344525.1 uncultured Thiomargarita sp. | reverse complement strand
ATTATCAATATTGACATTTAGTGGAGACCAACATGGAAAAGCTAACTATTAAGCAGGCATCCGAGCGCTTTGGGTTGTCGCGGGCTAGGCTTTATAAATTATTGGAGAATGGTCAGGTGGCAGGGTACAGATCACCGACTAGGGGCAAGGGTGGAAAATCTTCATGGATTGATGGGCGTAGTTTGTGTGAGCATGTAGAGAATAAAAAAGATGGGAGGCCATTAGCAATGCCTAATGGGGATTATATTCCTATAAGAATGGCTGCGCAAAAAATAAATTTATCTATTAGATATATACATACTTTGGTTAACAGGGGGAGTGTTGAGGCAAAAAAAGAAAACGGATCAAGCCTTGTTCATTACCCTAACTTATTAAGATACATAAAAAAATAAAAATGATTATTATTAGTTCAAAAAAGTATTGAAATTAGTTAAACAAGGCCTTATATTAGTTACCGCGAATTGATTTAATATTTTTTTGCTTAAATAGTTCAAAAAAATATTGACAAAAAAGATTTACTTGCTATACTTGTTAGTAACACTAACCAATCGCAACCCGAATGGTGCATTTGATTGGTGTTACTGCATACATGTTCTTTATACAATTTAATTTACATGGGAGAATAACCATGACTGCTTTAGCACAATTGCGCCCTCAATCCGTTCGTGCAAATGTACATGTCCATAGTCAAATGGAGTATGAGGATTCGTTGGCTTGGACTGATTACCGAGACGAGTGGGTTGAGCAGCGCACAGAGACGATACTTGAGGACCACGAACGGGACTTGAGTGATGTGATTGAAGATTACTGCGCATCACCGAACGGTACGGCTTGCGGATTGCCACTTAATCACTGGCAGGACTATGAACGTGCGATTAGGGCTGCGATGGATGAAAGTCCATGTTTTCGTGACTTCATGGAAAAAGCGGCTATGTGGCAGGCTGAACGGGATTTTGGAGAAATGGTGAAGCAATGATGGCGAGAGCGATTACCTAACCGGCCAAAGTTACTGGTAATCACCCTCTAACTAACCGGCACGGTTGAGAGCCGTGCCTTCCTATAAATACATATTAGGAATAAGCAACATGTCTAATATATCTACGACAGAAGCAACTTTCAAGAGCGAAGGGATAGAGGTCATTATTGATGACGATGGTACACCGCGTGTTGATAGTCGAGTCATTATTGAACGACTTGGTATCCAACATGAGGCGTTGATGAAAAATATCAATAAATATTCTGATAAATTTCAAACACTTGGAATACTCCGATTTGAAATCGGAGAAATCAAAGGACGTGGACAGCCTGAAAAATATGCTCTCTTAAACGAAGATCAAGCAATCTTCGCGCTCACCCTGTCCCGCAACACGCCCCAAGTAGTTCAGTTGAAACTGGACCTGACCGTTGCGTTTAAAAATGCGCGTGAATCTCAATCCATTGGATCTAGCACAACATCCACCGAAACCCCAGCACGGCTCAATGTTGAAATTACCATAGCCGAAGCCGCGGCCCGCATGTTACGCATGGATGACAGCAGCAAACTTAAAATGCTGTACAAGATCAGTGAAGGCCATAATGTCCCGACCGCTTTTTTGCCTG
>CAYFOB010000850.1:0-1600 GCA_964344525.1 uncultured Thiomargarita sp. | reverse complement strand
GAGGATGCAGCGTGCGTAACATCAGTTAGGTGGTACATTAAAACTTGCAACAGGCTGCCCTTCAAGATCAAAATAAAGTAGCTGAGAATTAGTTAGAACAATTAGCTTATTCAGAGTAAAAAGTGCTGAATTAATTGATTCTACTCGTTTTATCATTTGAATTAATTTTAGTTTTCCAGAATTTAGTTCAACAAGCGCAAGTTTCTTGTTGACTAAAATAGCATATCGTTGTCCATCTTCTGAGATAGCTATCTGTCGTATTCCCCCAAAGCCGCCTCTTAAGGTACGCATCATCCCAAATACAATATCTCCTTTGATTTTAGGATCATCAAAAGCACCCAGGAAAATAGATGAAAGCACTTTTCTTTGCGTTATGTCGTAAAGGAATAGTTTTCCCTCATCAGTGCCTAGCAAAAGTGTGTTGTTATCAACAAATTTGCCCATTTGTGCCTTGATTTTACTAATAAGATGCTTACGTATGAGCTTGAAGGGGGCTTGATTATCTGAAATTGGTTTGACCTTTAAGATTTCATAAATAATCACATCACCATCCATGTTGTTAACGATTAAGTGTTTTTTATCGGGACTCAGTATAAAAAAAGTTGGTGAACCTGCCACTCGTAAAGGAAATTGTTTATTTTTAATCATATCCCAAACGGTTATGTGATGAATAGAAGCAAAAAGCAAATAGTGGTCATTAAAAAATGCTGATAGAAAACCAATCGTGTATGGGGATGGAAGGGAATAACCTGTTTTTAAGTCCAATATTGTAATGGAGTTGCTCTGATTATCAAAAAAGTGACCCACACTTAAATAACGTTTTGACGGTGACAAGTTGGCTCGAAGGTCACCTATAACATGAAAGCCTTCCTGTATTTGTAAACGAAATATTGGGGTTGGGGGTTTAGATTTCGTGACGGGGGAAATTAATAGTTGCTTTATTGCTTGAGTAATAGAAAGCGCTTCACCCATTTGAATAAGAGTTTTTTTCAGAGACTCTTTTTGTTCACATTTCAATTGATTAAAACGTCGCGCTATCCTAAGAATAAGTTTTTTATCACTTGGATAATTTTGTAGAATAAAATGCAAAAAATCAACGGTATGACAGTTCGGTTTTTCTCGGATAAACTTATCCACTTTTGAAGCGATGATGGATGAAGGCATATTTTCTTTGAGTGCCTCTATAATTGATTCTTGTGTTGATGAATAAGCCATTATCAACCATAACATGAGAGAAAAAAAAAACGATTGTTTTAATCTTCATAACATATTCCTATGGTGTGTTGAAAATAAAAATTTGAATTGTGATTTTTATTATATGACTGATGTTATGCACTTAATTTCCAAACATTCAGTCAAATAAAACCCGAATAACTACAAGGATTACTTTTAAAAAAGGATAAACCACTATATTTTAGGTTTTGATTTATCCTTTTTTAAAAGTAATCCTTGTAGTTATTCTCTTTAGGGACAAGTCTATTGTTCTTTCAGGAAAATTTTCATTTCCTGAATTAGCTTACGTATTCGTGCCATGTTTTTTGCGTTTTGATAAGTACTGAACCATGAATTTTCAGGTATTTTGGAGTCCAAAGCAGCGCTT
>CAYFOB010000849.1:0-1601 GCA_964344525.1 uncultured Thiomargarita sp. | reverse complement strand
TCTGAAAAGGTAAAGAGTCTTCTCTCATTTTTTTCCAAAACAGCCTCTTAATTTTATTGCTTTGGCATTAGCACGCGGAATGGCTCGTAATGTGCTATGCCAAGAATTTTTACCCCGTTTAGGCTTAGAAGGACATGAAAAAGTCTTGCGTCAATGTGAAGCCATTTCTCGTTTACCTAAAGAAATGCTTGATTTTTGTCGAGAAAAAAAATTTTCCATGCGCCAATGCATGGCATTAACCCGACAACCAGACGCTTTATTACAACAAATGATGGCATGGCGGGAACAATTGAGCTTAACCGCATCTCTCATTGAAGAATTATTAACACAGATCAAAGATTTATTGCGTATTCGTCATCAGGATATAACAACGTTTATTGCCTCAAAAGAAATTAGTGATATTTTAAATGCTAAGTCACCCAAACAAGAAAAAACCCACTTACTAAGACGATTAATTAAAAATTGGCGTTATCCCATTTTAAGCCAAGCACAAGAAAATTTGCACACGATTTATCAGCAAATACCTTTGCCAGAGCAAACCCGTTTGAAGTGGGATGAGAGTTTGGAACGCAAAGAATTAATTTTGCAGCTGACTGTGTGTGAAGTTGAAGAATGGCGACAACGAATCGCTGAATTGCAAAATCAAGCGGTTATTGATGGTGTAGAACAGCTTTTGGGGCAATTATAAGTCTAGCGAATTTGGGTAGAAACATTTTCGGGTGTGTCCCACTTGTCCAACGCGCAAAATAAAACTTGCTTGCATCTAGCTCATTTAGTAGAATGACACAATTAATTAGGTAAAAATTGAAATTAACTGTAAAGAGAGAATACTTTGAAGATAACAGGTTTTCTTTGGCTTGAGAATATTGTAGAAAAGTTGCAAAAAAAGCATGATGTTTTTTGCAACGAAGTTGAAGAAGTCTTTGCTAATAAACCTCGATTTAGATTTGTTGAAAAAGGACATCGTTCCTATATGTCTATTTTGCTCTTGGACAAACTGGGAGTGGACGTTATCTCATCATTTTTTTTGTCTACAAAACAGATAAACGAGCCTTGATTATCTCAGCACGAGATATGACTCCGGCTGAAAGGAAACAATATGACAGAAAATAAAAGTTCTATTTCACAGGCGGCATCTTATACTGAGATGGGAGAATTTTGGGATAGTCATGATATGACTGATTATTGGGAACAAACCAAACCGGTGACATTTAAAGTTGATATTCAATCAAAAGCGAGATATTGTGCATTAGAGCCAACTTTAGTTGCTAAAATCAGTAAAATTGCTTGGCAAAGTGGTGTCTCAGTGGAAACTTTGGTTAATATGTGGCTTCAGGAGAGGTTAGCACAATCATGATAAACTTTCACCGCACATTCGCATTAAAGCTTAAGGATTTTTTCGCCAATTCATGTTATGAAGTTGAACTTGAAAAAAAACTGACTTTTCAGAAAAGATTGGTTAGGTGGGACACACTCACATTTTCTTAATTTTTCTCTGAATCAAAATTTGCAGAATAAAGTTTTAAGTTCTCTACAAATACCATTTCTTTAACTCGATGTTCAAGTTAGTAAATAAAAATATTATTAAGTACTAATATAGG
>CAYFOB010000848.1:0-1601 GCA_964344525.1 uncultured Thiomargarita sp. | reverse complement strand
ACACCGTTTTCCCACTTTTTCGACGGGCTAGGATGACTCGGGATTTGGATAATTTGTTAGGAATTTTGTCTAACCATTTTTGAAATTGACTAAATTCTTTTTCTCTACCCACCAGTAATTCTGGTTCGCCTATTTTTTCGGCTAAGGCGTATTGCATATTGGTTCTCCTTTGGTGAAATATCTTGTTGAAAATAAAAGTCTAATTCTTAACTTAATGGCATTGAACCTCTGGTTGGGAATGCCTGTGGCTTTGCTCTGCAAAGCGGACGCGAAAAAGACTGATGAAAAGAATAACGTTTGTGAACCCATAACCCATTAGCCACATTAAGTGTACTATTTTTTGGTGTTCCCGTTGCATTCACGGACGCTTATAATTCCCCGAATGCAGAGTGAAACCTGAATTGGTGATAAAGATCAAATGCAAAAGCCGTGTTAGCAGCCACAACATTGTCGTCCGCTATTTTTTCTTGAACAGCCATGGCATTGGTGTTTTCATTCTTTTTTAGAGCACAACCAACACATATTCCAAACGCCAATAAAATTGCATTGTACTTTCAAAGTTGCTGCATATTCTTCAAATTGCCAATTTTTTTTGTTAGCTAACCGTTCTTTCACCTCATTATTGTTTGGCAAAAATATTTCCTTTTCCACCTCATTGAAAACAGCAATAATGCTATCTCCAATTGAACCTGCAACCAATTTATTTTGCTCACTTTTGTGGTGATAAATACAAACAACTAATGTTGTATGGTAATCAGACAACAATGAATGATTATTGTTGACATATTGTTCTAAGCGATGACGTACAGATAATATGATTTTTTCTAAAATATCAGGCTCTGCAATTATAATCTCTGACTGAAAAAAATCGGTTTGACAGTTTTTTTGATATTCAGAATATTTTTTGTAGTCTTCAATCAGCTTTTCCACTTCTTCAACAAAATAGGTGGTTGCTAAATTTGCGCCTTGGGTTGCATATTTTGCAGAACCGGCACCATCAGCTAAGGCAAAAATGCCGAAATATTCGTTTTCATCAAGCACAATTTTTTTGACAAGCGCTTTATCTTGACATTCCTCTTTTCGCTGTTCAGAACGGGGTATTAACCCTGGCGCTGTTGCACAAATAAAATTCATAGACATGATCATTATGTGAAGACGTAAATTTATTAAAAAGTGCATTTGCACCTTTCCAATTTTGAAAAAAAGTATTAACCTTTGTAATATCTTTATCTGCCATCATTTTTGGCTCTCCTCACTTTGGAATACTCACTTGGTTTACTTTCAAATATCGAGCCTCATTCATCGCCCTCAACATGTTTGCTTCAAGCCTTTCCATTGTGCCAGGCCACCAATTTCCGTAAATATCAGCATAAGTTTCAGCATCAACGTGACGAGCAAAATTTTCTAACAGGGTGGGAGAGCCACTTCGTTGATGTATAGCTAAACCGATAGCCATATCAAAGTTTGAAGAAAAGCCGCCCCCAGTTCCCCCATCTCTAAAAAAGCGCATATTCAAATTTCGATACTGATATCCTGATATTTTTCAGGTGTTGGTACTTTAATTTTATCACCCTGTGCAGAACTTGAAACAATTTTCACAC
>CAYFOB010000847.1:0-1603 GCA_964344525.1 uncultured Thiomargarita sp. | reverse complement strand
ATTTTTCGCCGGATTTTGAAAATGCCCAAAAATCGGGTGCCATTGGTAGGCGTGGGAGTTCGTGCTTGAGGTTAGCGGCGTATTTGGAACGATAGGCAGGGTGGTGGAGTAGTCCATAGATGTAGTGAAATATTGCCCATTTAGTTTTGTTTCTGTGGGTAGCGCTTTGTACTGTGTAGCACAAATGCGCAATATAAAGCGCAAAGCTTTGCCACTGGTGTGAACGAGAGTAATTATTTTAATAAGCCATAACATGCCTTAATACCTTGCTTGATTTACAAGGAAATTATGTTCATAAAATATTTGAATATTTTCCTAAATTTATTAAAATGATTGCCACTGTTTCAGCCAATCATGTGAGGAATTATATTAGACATTATTGGAAATAAGCTCAATGTAGGGTGGAACTTTTTTTTTTTTAGTTTAATGTGGTAAAATTTTAATATTCAAAGAAAAAGGATTGATTCTGAAACTATGAAAATGATTAATCCTAAAGGATTAAAAACATTATGATTAAAAACATTACAATTGAGAATTTCAGATGTTTTCAAAAAACGCATATTTCAAATATCAGTCAAGTCAACCTCATTACTGGTAGAAATAATTCAGGAAAAACGGCGTTCTTAGAGGCTTTATACTTGATTAATTCTCCTAACGTTTCTAGCATTATGTTTCTCAAAAAATTGAGAAGGGAAAATTTAGATTTTCTTGATCATTCTCCAGAAAAAGCATGGGATAATTTTTTTTACAATCAACAGAATAAACAGACTATTAAACTGACTTATGAAAATGAAGCAGGTTCTTCAAAAATTTTACAAATTTTTTGTGAAGAAGCTTTTGAAACAGAAGATTCTTCTGAATCACTACTAAAAGGTTTTCCCAAAACTTTCGATGATAACGTTCTTAAAAGTGATAATTTGCATTTGTTATTAACCCAAAAAAGTCCTCAGATAGCTACTCTCAATCTGAGATTGATGGGCAAGCCTATGTCCATGTTGGTCGCTTATTCAGGAGGTTTTCGGGGAAAAGACTTCAGAATTCAGAAACTGAAAACGGCTAACTTTATTCCTGCTTCGATGAAAATTTCAAATGCTTCTTTAGCACAGGAGTATGATAAAGCGGATTTTAACAATAATGCCGAAAAAGTTTTAGAAGCTATCAAGCTGATAGATAAATCTATCGTGCAGATAAAAACACTGACGATTGATGAACCAACGCTCTATTTAAAACGCCAGAATCAAAAACTGTTACCCATTTCTTTGTTTGGTGAAGCCACGAATAAAATGGCTGATTTTATTTTAAGATTAATAAATGATAACAACAGTGTTTTGCTAATTGACGAAATAGAAAATGGTATTCATTACACCAGCCATCGAGAATTGTGGCGGATACTATTTCATTTAGCTGAGCAATTTCAGGTACAAATTTTTGCGACAACACACAGTTATGAATTGCTTGAAGCGTATGTTGATGTCGCATTAGAAGATGATAATCAAAATCTTGGCAGTTATATAGAGCTTGCCCAAAATATTAAAACCAATCAAATAACTGGGATTAAACACGAATTGGAAACCTTAAAATATGAAATAGAGCGTAATATGGG
>CAYFOB010000846.1:0-1607 GCA_964344525.1 uncultured Thiomargarita sp. | reverse complement strand
TCTTTCTCGTTTTCTGAAAAAGACTTTTCATTTTTTCCAAAACAGCCTCTAAATTGGATATCAGAAGTCCCTTTCTCAATCACATCTACTTCCGATAAAATGATTAAAATCCGTTTAATGTCAGCCACGCTCAACTCTAGGTGCAATTCCTCTTTAAGTTGTTGGGGGTTCCAATAGCGATTCGCATATTTGTTTAAATGGAGCAACAACTGCTTGCTCTGTTGTTCACCATTAATTCGTTGCAATGTTTTTTCCAGATATTCTCCCCAAGTTAAAAACATCTCCGCCTTGTCATCGGAAATTTCATAGTTGACGGTGTTAATGACTCCCTCAGTCTCAGTGAGCGTTTTTCCCTCATAGTCACTTTGAATGACACAAGAAATGAAAAAGGGATCCGCCATGCACAATTCGTTAATTTGAACTGCTGTTTCGTTAGTAATCGGTTCTTGATAGAAATTGGCATATTTATAGACGGCTTGTAAACCCTCTTCTTGAGTTAGATAGGGAGAAAAATAGGTGGGTTTCAGTCGTCCCGCTTCCAAATATTGATGAATCATATTGAGCAACCAGCCCGCATAAGAACCCGTCACCAGCATGGGGGCGATTTTCGACTCTGAATGGTAATGAAAACTGCCTGCTAAGGTTTCAATGGGGGCTGTTTTATAATTTTTATCTGGATAAATATACTGCGTGATATTCTGAAATTCATCCAAGATGACTAAAAATCGCCGATTAAATTGTTCTGCAAAGCGGTGCGGTGCGGAGTAAGCGATTTTCCACACCAAATCATACTCTTGTCTCTCTTTATCTGTTCTAAGTGAATCAACATCATCAACCAATATTTCAAGAGAATGAGCCACACCGTAGGCACGAATTTGGTCAAGAGATAACAACTTACCAGCCAACCCTTCATTTCGCTGAATAAAAGACAGATATTGGGACACAAAGGTTCGATAGTAATCAATGGCAAAGGTTGGATACCACACTTTTGTTTCCTTAATATCAAAATAAAAAGGAATAACCATGCCATTTTCACTCCACAATTGGTTGAAAATACGTTGCACAAAAGCGGTTTTGCCACTTTTGCGCCTCGCAAGGATTACCCGCGATTTGGACAATCTTTTTGGAATATTGCCTAGCCATTTATTGATTTGGTGAAATTCTTTGCTTCGCCCAACGAATAATTCTGGTTCACCGATTTTTTCAGTTAATGGGTATTGCATGTGATTTCTCCTTGTTTGATACGAAGTATTTTGCACCCCGCACCAATCCTCTTTTTGCACCAATAAAAAGCACATCTGGTTGAACAGGGCGCGTTTTTTCAGCAAGATGAATTTCAAAAGGCGCGGTTAGCACATAACCCAGTTGATTTTGGTTAACAAAAGATTTTAAATTAAAAGCAATTTCCATGACCGTATATTGATGATCAAAACTGGGGGCATTACTCACGTAAAGCACTCCTTCAATAATTTCATAACGACACCCCTCATCGGGAAGAGATCGATAATCTTCATAAGTCCATTCACCTTGAGGAATCCTTTCTATGTCTTGTAATGTTTTAATCATTGCTCAATACCTCTTATTCTAACACAATCCGCACCCTACCT
>CAYFOB010000845.1:0-1609 GCA_964344525.1 uncultured Thiomargarita sp. | reverse complement strand
ATTTTTATTAAAATATCATAATATTCTAATTAACTAACTTGAACATCGAGTATATAAGATTTTGGAGTCAAAGATTCTGATACAATATACTTATAATTTTTACTTAAGCGAAAATACAAGGGGAAACAATTGGAGGGATTTGCCCAAATGATTGAGGGACAAAACATCAGCCCACCTATCAAAAGGAGCAAAGTGTTCCTAATCTTTTTCTTAACCATAAGGAGTTCCTTATCAGGGCAATGCTTGAGGTTCTAACGTCAGGTAATAAGGTGATTGCAGAAAACGGCAGATTACCTGCGTTTTTTAAAAAACTTGCAACCGCCTAATTACAAATTTTAAAGGATAAATACTGCAATTTGCAACTAGAATTGTAGTTAAAATTTCACTGTACTTTCACCGCTTGTCCAGGGCGCAAGTTTTCATTCCCAAGCAGCACAATGCGTTCACCAGGCTGTAGCTCGTTAGTCAAAATTTCCACCAAATTGCCCTGATGTCTGCCCGTCTCAACGGTGAGAGGAAAAGCTTGCAACATGCCCTCTTTTTCCTTCACCTGCCAAACCAATTGGCTGCCATCGCTTTTAGTGATAATAGCATCGCGTGGCACCATGACGACTCCCTGAGTCTCTTGCTCATTAAGTTCAATCCAAATTTGTGCAGACATACCAGGCGCTAAGTGTCGTTTACGGTTTGGGATATCGATTAATAGCGGAAAACTACGCGAGCGCTCTTTGCCAAGGGCAATACGCGCTAACACACTGCCCGTGAACTCGCGCTCAGGAATAGCATCAAAACGTATTCGCGCTTTGCTGCCAGTGCCCACTAAGGGAAAATAGCGCTGTGGCAACAACACCTGCAAACGCAAAGTATTAACCGCGACTAATTCAAGCAAATTATCCCCCGGCTTGACCCACTGCCCCACTTCAAGCTGTTTGTTGACTACCATCCCAGTAAAAGGAGCATACACCGCGTGGTACTGATGCAATTGTCGCGCACGCGCGAGCTCTGCCCGTGCCTGTGCTAATTCTGCGGTAGTCACTTCCACTTCGGTGAGCACCGATTCAACAGCAGTTTCAGAAACATGGTGATTTTTTTTCAACTTCAACAAATCATTGCGCCGTCGCAGTGCGTCCTGTCGCTGCGCTTTTGCCCCGTTAATACGCGCTTTTGCGATATCAATCTCAATTTGGGCCAAGCGGGGATCCAGTTTTAGGATGAGACGCCCCGCTTTAACCCAAGTGCCATCATCCACCATAATTTTGCTTACGACCCCCTCTACCCGAGGCGATAGCCAAACACGCCGCCAGGGTATTGAGTTCCCAGATAACTTAATTTCCCGTTGCACGTTTTTTTGTATGACTTCTGTTAAAACCACGGGGCTTGGGGGCTCAGCATGTGCAGAAGTGAGCAGGCAACAGAGGATACTTAGGAATATGACAAATTTTGACATAGGTGTGGTTGTACTGATGTTACGCATTCTTGTTCCCTTGAGGCTTGGGAATGATATAATTAAACGATTGGCGCTTTGATCCCAGGTGGCACTATTTTCAAGATAGGAGTGTTAATGTTGGGTTACGTTTTTTCGCTGCGCGAAAAAATCTAACCCAACCTA
>CAYFOB010000844.1:0-1610 GCA_964344525.1 uncultured Thiomargarita sp. | reverse complement strand
GTTTTCTGAAAAAGACTTTTCATTTTTTCCAAAACAGCCTCTTAGAATATCTACAAAAAACCACCCCCGATGCCATTTTGCTTGATTTAGGATTGCCCGACATGAATGGCATGGATATTTTAAAGCATGTCCAGCAACAGCAATTGAAATGTGCCGTTATTATTATTTCTGCACAAAAGTCTGTTGATCTTGTGGTTGAAATCATGCGTAATGGTGTTTTTGATTATATTCAAAAACCCTTTTCCCAGGAACGGCTAACCCTCACACTACACAATGCGCTCCGCTTGCATGACTTATCCCAAAGAATTGACTCATATCAAAAAACTCATCAGAACCAATATCACGATTTAGTGGGCGTTTCCAAGCCAATGCGAACCCTTTATCAAATTATTGATACCGTCGCAACGAGCAAAGCCCCAATATTTATCAGTGGAGAAAGCGGTACTGGCAAAGAACTTTGTGCAGCCGCTATTTTTAAAGAAAGCAAACGCAAGGATAAAGCATTTATTATTCTCAATTGTGCTGCGATTCCTAAAGATTTGATAGAAAGTGAATTGTTTGGTCATGTTAAGGGGGCTTTTACTGGTGCTGTAACTCACAGAGACGGGGCTGCAAAAACAGCCGATGGTGGTACCTTGTTTTTAGATGAAATTGGAGAAATGGATATCACCTTACAAAGCACTTTATTGCGCTTTGTGCAAACGGGTAAATTTAAAAAAGTGGGAAGTGATAAAGAGGAACAAGTTGATGTTCGCTTAATCTGTGCAACCAATCGTGATATTCCAGCAGAAATTAAAGCGGGGCGATTTCGTGAAGATTTATATTACCGCCTTAATGTTATCAATCTGAAAATGCCAGCCTTGCGTCATCGTGGAGATGATATTTTGCTGTTAGCCCGACACTTTCTTAACTATTACAGCCAACAGGAAGGAAAATCTTTTGAAAATTTTACCCCCGAAGCAGAACAATCCTTAATAGATTATGAATGGCCTGGAAATGTACGGCAACTACAAAATGTTATCCAGAAGCTTGTCATATTAAATGATGAGCAGACAATAACGGCTGCTATGTTGTCAATGTCCCTAAATGAAACAGAAAATCAATTTGAAAACGAAAAAAACGAAGAAAAAAATGCAGATAATTATCCTGTGCCTGTTCCCACGGTTCCTTTATCTGCCAATGCGAAATCTCCCACACCGGCTTCCACTGCACTTTTATCTGCAGACGCAATTCGCCCTTTATGGCAGGTTGAAGAAGAACTCATTGAACAAGCTATCGAATTGACAAATGGTAACGTGTTAGAAGCGGCAAGGCGATTGGAAATCAGTCCCTCAACGATATATCGCAAGTTGAAAAATTGGAAAAAACAGATCAAGCGTACACTAGCAAGCAATGCAGGCTCCTAAGTACAATTATCATGCTAATAAAGGTATGAACAAGCACAATAACGGAAAGCGATTACTTTTAATACGGGCATCGTCAAAACCGACAACGAAGCTAGGGTTTATCCTAATGGCACTTACTGATGTTACGCTCAATAACTACGAGGATTACTTTATTAACTGATGTTACGCACTCTTGTTCACAAACCATAGTCGCAAAGCTTGCGC
>CAYFOB010000843.1:0-1618 GCA_964344525.1 uncultured Thiomargarita sp. | reverse complement strand
CTGAACAGAGACTAGCGCGAACAGAGCAAATTTTGGAAAAATTAACGGCTGCCCAGAATAGAACAGAACAGAGATTGGATCGAACAGAGCAAATTTTGGAAAGTCTAGTCAAAGCCCAGGCTCAAACTGAACAGAGACTAGCGCGAACAGAGCAAATTTTGGAAAAATTAACGGCTGCCCAAGCTCGCACGGAACAGAAAATGGAAGAACTTGCCGAGGCACAAAAGAATACCGAAAAAGAGGTGGCCAATTTGGCACGCTCTTTAGCCGGAACCCGAAATCAAGTGGGTGGCTTATCAAGGAGTCTGTCGTATGCTTTGGAAAATGAAGCGTTCCGAGAATTACCCAAATACCTGAAAACTCATAGTCAACTGGATGTTCAAGAACGTTTTGTCCGAACCTTCATTGGCGGAGAGGAAATTAATCTTTTTGCCAAGGCGTCCCATAATGGAGAGGAGGTTTTAGTGGTTGGCGAATCGGTTCTTCGATTAGATGATCGTTCAAAACTGGGACAATTGGAAAAAAATGTCAATGTGGTCAAAGCAGAATTTAATCAACCGGTTATTCCGTTGATGATTACACACTTTGTACATCCCACCATTCTTAAAAAAGCACAAGAAAAAGGGGTGTTAGTGGTGCAGAGTTTTGAGTGGGAGTGAGGGAAATCCACGCAAATATCAGACGTTCAATAATTTGTCTATATTAACAACAGCCCTACACTTGTCACACATAATGTCAAAGACTTTGAACATTTTCAAGGTGCACCAACCCCAGAAACACGAAATTTTGGGGGCACTATGGCGGTAAATTAGGAGGGACTCGCAATAGCAACGCCAAAGAAGATGCGAGGGGGGTTAGTGTGGATAATCGCTGCGGATAAGTCAAAACCTATTGAGTTTTGCTGGGTTAGTGCGCAACATCAGCTATTAAACTTTAGTGAGAAGAGTCATCAAGCTTTTTTTGAAAAATAGCGATTAATTGCCTGCCGTATTCAAAAAGCTCATTTAATTTATCTTCAACTAATTTTTTAATAGGCGCAGGAGTATCTTCCCTTATACAAATATTTTTTGCCTTGAGAATTTTGGTAATAAGTACCCGTTCACAAGTTTTCACACATTTTGGAGTCCAAAGCAGCGCTTTGGGCATGGGTTTCCAAAGCGCTGCTTTGGACTCCAAAATACATGAAAATTCATGGTTCAGTACTTATGTTCATTTTGTTGTTGAGTTTTTGTGATTAAATCAGTGATCAAACTATGGCGGATTTTTTTTGTATTTTTTTTACTAGGAGGGCCGAAATTTCCAGGCCATTTTTTTTTTAACGGAAAGCGATTGGATATAAGCAGGGATAAGTCAAAATCTATCTTATGGTATCAAATTTGCACAAGGTTTATCCCTGCTTATACCCAATCCTTGTAGTTAAAAAAGTGATTCAGGCTTTATCTTGGGTTGAATTATTTAAAATCCAACTTGTTTCATTAGCCCCGATTTGAAGCAAGGACAACCCCAGTGCCGAAACATTTTATAAACTAAAAATATTCAAAAAACTATGGAAAATATCACTGCTCTTGACTGATAAGGAGAACCAATATGCAATATCCCTTAACTGAAAAAGTAGGAG
>CAYFOB010000842.1:732-1625 GCA_964344525.1 uncultured Thiomargarita sp. | reverse complement strand
AGTAATCCTTGTAGTTATAGATTTTTATTTCCGATAATGTGCACGATGCCGACTTGGCAAAAAATACACCAACCACCCCATCGCTAAAATCACCATAAAAGTTGCGGCATTTGCGGGAATTTGCAAATTAAAATCCACAGTGCTATGAATCAGCAAGGCTGTTATACCCATCACAACACTAAAAGCAATCCCCCTATATAAAGGATCACGCCGTCGATATTGTGCCAATAAAGCCAAAACCAAAGAAAAAATGACGAAACTTCCTACTAACAACACTCCAATAAGACCCGTTTCTGCCCCAAACTGTAAATAATCATTATGGGCATGGTGAAAAAAATAGAATACATCATCCCCTTCATAACGTAAAAAAGCCAAATAAAAGCTGCCAAGCCCTGAACCAGTCCACAAATAATCCTGCCAATAGGGAAGGATATATATATCAACATCATCGCGGAGTTCAGTGCTTAAACTGGTATTTTGCAAGCGCTGTGCCACTTCTTCTACACCAAACCAAGCCCCAACAATCAAAATATCAATGATGATTAAACTCACCAATAATATAACGGTGGAGCGGGTGGCATGTCGAGACAATACCAAACCGATAATACCCGCAATCATTAAACTGGCAAAAAAAGCAGTATTTCCCATACGAGATCGAGTCAGCACCAAAGCGATCACCATGATAACAAGAAATAATCTCAAACGCATTTTCTCACTCAATAACCAAGTTCCCAACGACAACAAACGTTGTCGCCAAGTGATGATGTTAGAATCGCTCAATTGAGCAATCAACAAACCAATGCCCACCGCTAAACACATTTCCAAATAGCCAGCCAGATGATTACGATTAACAAATGATCCACTCGCAGTACCCCCAAAAAGATGTTTTCCAT
>CAYFOB010000842.1:0-722 GCA_964344525.1 uncultured Thiomargarita sp. | reverse complement strand
AAAATACCCCCCCAGTCTCCAATAAGACTGCTAAACTACCATAAACCGCCTGGAATAGCCCACTGAATACTAATATATAAGCCAACCAGCGTAATCGTTGTTGTCCGTTAACAAGCAACAAAGTTAATACAAATAGCAGGACATAACTGACACTCTTAAGCAGGGAACTTGCTGTTATATGAGGAGTGATAGAGAGCGTGGCTGTCGCTGGGTGGGTCTCTTCCCCCATCGTCACAAATGCATTAATAGACGCAGCCTCTGGAGAAAGCCATTCAACCCACGAATAAGGTAAAGGAATGCATTGCAAAGCAATATAGATTAACCACAAAATAAACAAGATCAATATCGGCTTTGCTTTTAAAAATACGGGACTCAGGCTAACATGATCATGCAAATGCAACCATAACCAAGACAGGCATAAGCCAAATATCCAAACTTCCATAATCGCCCATGCCCAAGGACGAGCGCTACCCAAAGGAATGGGTAACCAGAACATTAATATCAAAAAAACGATAAAGATACCTTTATCAGCGTGCTTTGATTTATGGTGTTGTGGCATTATTATCACATTTTGAAATTTTTTTTAACTTTCAACTTAAGTACTGATGTTACGCACCTTCGTTCACAAGTCGCAAAGCGTTGCTTTGCACTCCAAAACTTAAAATCATTGGAGTGCAAAGCAACGCTTTGCGACGTAGAATTATACCAATTTTGTGCTCATC
>CAYFOB010000841.1:0-1637 GCA_964344525.1 uncultured Thiomargarita sp. | reverse complement strand
GCTTGTTAGATGAAGAAACCTTGTATCGGGTGAATGCCTTTGATTGGCAAACGGAATTTTCCCAGATTATGAAAGTAGGTGGATTTGATGCGGTGATTGGGAATCCACCTTATATTCGCATTCAAGCACTTAAAGAAAGGGTTCCGCAGGAAGTCGAATTTTATAAGAAGCAATATCTGACAACCAGCAAAGGTAATTATGACATCTATGTGATTTTCGTAGAAAAAGGTTTAGCTTTGCTTAATGAGAGTGGAAGATTGGGTTTTATTTTGCCCCATAAATTTTTTAATGCAAAATATGGTGAATCTTTGCGCGGCTTGTTAGCCAATGGCAAACATTTAACAAAAGTCGTTCATTTCGGAGATCAACAAATTTTTGCAAATGCTACAACTTATACTTGTTTACTTTTTTTGAAAAAACGCGCTCAAAACATTTTCAATTTTATCAAAGCTCACAATTTATCGGCTTGGCAAAACAATAAAACAGTCATAGAAGGATATATTTTTGTCGATAAGCTGACTACTAATGAATGGCATTTCATTGTAGGAGGGGGAAAACAATTATTTGAACGATTAAACAATATGCCTGTTCGCTTGGAAAATATTGCGGCTAAAATATTTCAGGGACTTGTAACAGGTGCAGATAAAGTCTTTATTCTGGAAACTCTTCCACAAGGGAGATACAAATCAGTGGCTACTGGAAAAACCTATAATATTGAGGCGGATTTGATGCAGCCTCTTTGTAAAGGTTCAGTCAATTTAAAACGTTATCATATTTCTGGAGTGAAAAAATCAATTTTATTTCCCTACCGGCTCATAAATAAAAAAGCAAAGTTGTTACCTGTTCAAGAGTTCAACAAAAAATTTCCAAATGCTTGGGCGTATTTGAAAGAAAATCAACCAACGCTTGAAAATAGAGAAAGCGGAAAATGGAAACATGATAGGTGGTATGCTTTTGGACGTTCTCAAAACCTTTGTGAAATGGAACAAGAAAAAATTTTAACCCCAAGCATTTCAAATAGAATGTCATTCACTTTTGATCAAACCAATTACTATTTTGTTGGAAGTGGAGGCGGAGGTGGAGGTGGCTATGGTATTACGCTTAAAGAACAATATTTGCCACTTTCTTATTTTTATTTACTTGGTTTGTTAAATTCAAAATTACTTGATTGGTTTATAAAAAAAATCAGTAGTCAGTTTAGTGGAGGCTATTATTCTTTCAATCGGCAATATTTGGAACCTATTCCAATTTGTTTGATTGACTTTGATAATCCAATCAACAAAGCCAACCACAATAAAATAGTACAACTGGTTGAACAAATGCTAGAACTCAACAAACAACTCACATCCGCCAATGAGCTGCAAATCAAAGAAATATTGAAACGGCAGATTAAGGCGGTTGATGGGGAGATTGATCAATTGGTTTATAGGTTGTATGATTTGACGGTGGAAGAGATTGGGATTGTGGAGAAAGGGGAATAAAAATGGCTTGGTATTCAATAGAGCTGTTGCAAAATTAAACCTTAATAACTGATGTTACGCATCCTCGTTCCCAACCTCTGGTTCAATGCTATTAAGTTAATAAAAAAACTTTAAAAACAAACTATTATACTGTAGGTTGGGTTAGATTTTTTCGCG
>CAYFOB010000840.1:0-1641 GCA_964344525.1 uncultured Thiomargarita sp. | reverse complement strand
TCACTTAACTTCTTAAAATAAAAGCAAAATATTTTTCTGAAAAGCTATAGATCAAGAATTTGGTATTCAACATGTCACTGATCCTAATGGGCATACGTTGAGCTATACCAGAAATGGCATTATTGCTTATGATGCTGATGGTGATCGTTTGCAAACGACGGCTGATGGGCAGGTGGTTCAGTATGTGGTGGATGGCAACCAAACATTAGTATGGGTACTGCTGTTCGTGGGATATTAAACGGCATGGCGAAGTTTGATAAGCTCATGAATTTCATGGATTTTGTTGCTGATCCGGTTGGGGGAATGACTGATAAAGCACTTGGTGTCTTTGTACTTATAGGAAAAGGGGGAAAGAATTTCTATAAAATTCAAAAATGATTATTTCAGCATAATTTTTCTCAATTTTTTTTCCAATCATTTTTAACCTCCTAAAAATTTTCTTGTTATTATCTGATGTTACGCACAGAGCTTCTAAAAGGTAAAATGTGCTAAAATGAAAAAAACGGTATGATTTACTTAGTGATGTTACGCAGCCTGTTTACGAATAACTACACGGATTACTTTTAAGAAGGGATAAGTCAAAATCACTTCTATTAATGGGGGTTATCCTTTATTAAAAGTAATCCGTGTAGTTATTCACGGGTTTTAGAAATAGGCTGCGTAACATTGATGTTACGCATTTTGGTAGTCCTAAAATGTGGGTGATGAAAATATGCCATTAAATCAAACAAGCTACGACGAATTACCTTACACCTGCAACGCCATGCCCTATGCCCAACCAGATAGATTAGCAACTGTGGCAACTTTATTTGGCATGACACCACCGCCTGTGCAAAACTGTCGCGTCTTAGAATTAGGTTGCTGTGATGGTAGCAATATCATTGCAACAGCGCATAGTTTACCTAAAGCAGAGTGTTGGGGAGTCGATTTATCAGCACAACATATTGTCAACGGGCGTGCGCTCATCAAAACATTGGGGCTACAAAATATCACGCTCAAACAAATGAATATTTTAGAAATTGATGAGAGTTTTGGGATATTTGACTATATTATCGCGCATGGCATTTACTCATGGGTGTCATCGGCGGAGCAAGAAAAAATTTTGAGCATTTGTAAACATCATTTAGCCGCGAACGGTGTGGCTTATGTCAGTTATAACACTAAACCTGGCTGGAATATGCGTAGCACTCTCCGCGATATGATGCTTTACCATTCCGCTTTGCGCCCAAATCAGCTCAAAAATTTGCTCCAATTTTTCACCGACGCGACAGCCGAGGGTAAAGATACTTATAGCCGCTTTACCAACGAACTATTAAATCAATTGAGTCAATTACCAGAATCGTTTCTATTTAAAGAATTTATAGAAGAAGAAAATGAGCCGCTGTATTTTCACCAATTTCTTAAACGGGCGCATGGATTAGAATATCTTGGCGATGCTTTTGTGCAGACAATGGTAATAGAAGATGACTTAATTCATCAAGAGCAACTCATGGATTTTATACGCAATCGCCATTTTCGCCACACTTTATTATGTCATCAAGGCACACCATTAAATCGTACCCTATCTCCTGACTTACTCCACCATTTTTATACTCAGAACGTTCAGATTTTCGGTTTTCATAGCCGTCAAAAGTAGTCTAT
>CAYFOB010000839.1:0-1650 GCA_964344525.1 uncultured Thiomargarita sp. | reverse complement strand
GACTACTTTTGACGGCTATGAAAACCGAAAATCTGAACGTTCTGAGTATATATAGGTGCAATCGCCTATTTTGCTTTAAATGGTTTTAGCCTACACAATTTTCCATTGGATGATGCATGGATTCATAGAATATATTCAAAATCATTCGCTTTCGGACAAGGATTTCAATACAACGATGGCAGCCAAGAAGCTGGCGCAACCAGCCCTTTGTGGGTTATCGTTTCTTCTCCAGCACAATGGTTTGAGGCATGGGGCAATATCATTGTTGTCCTTGGAGTTAAACTGATTGGCATATTCTTGGGAATAATCACTATTTACCTTATTCAAAAAATAGCAGAAGTTTCCACAAATTCCAAAATGGTTGGAATTATTGCAGCTTCACTTTTTGCATTAGAGCCTCGGTTTCTATTTTCAACACTTTCTGGCATGGAAACAAACTTATTGATTGCGCTTTGGTTAGGTGCCATTTATGCCATTATCATGAAAAAAGAATTTTTATTCATCATATTATTTAGCCTAACCCCCATCACGCGTCCTGAAGCTTTAATCATTCTGCCACTATGTATTCTGAGTTTATTTTTTTCTAAAACATTATCCTTTCAAAAACGCTTGATTCTGAGTATTATTCTTTGGGTGCCTATGTTGCTTTGGAGCCTATTTTGCAAATCTACCAATGGGCATTGGTTGCCTAATACGTTCTATCTTAAGGCGCAATCTTTTAATCTTGAATTGCAAGATGTGAATATGGCATGGCAAGTTTTGTCTGAACAAGGTTATGCTTCACTACCAATTTTCCTGATAGGAATCATAGTTTATCTGATATGTTTTTATAAGTGCAATCATCGTCTCAAGAAATCACTTTTTTTGTTTATGCTTCTTGCGCCAATAATTTATATGATTGGAGTGGTAGCCACAAGAGACATTATTTTAGATGGTTATTATTGGACACGCTGGCTTGATCCAGTTTCTTTATTGATGACCATTATTTTTTGTATTGGCTATGCTTTGATTATGGTTGGTGCGATTGATTTTCCAAAGTTTGGTGTATCATATCATAATCGCTTTATGATGAGTATTGGGATCGTAGGACTTTTTCTTACCATTCCCACGTTTGTAGATTCTTTTAACAATAGACGAGAACGTTTAGCTTCTGATTCACGGGCAATATATCTGATTAACGTACAAGCTGGACAATGGATTAACAAAAACACTGCCCAAAATGCGACAATAGCAGTGAACGATGCGGGCGCTATTCGGTATTTTGGTCAAAGGCACACTATTGACTTGATAGGGTTAAATAACAAAGAAATGGCTTTTAAACAGAAAACATTTGCAGAAACATTGGATGAAGCTGATTGGTTGGTGATTTTTCCAGATTGGTTTGCACAAAAGTTGCCGCTGATTTTTGAAAAATCATTTCAAGCAAAGGTGATGTTTCGCATTCCATTGGAAGAATATACGATTTGTTTCTGTCCTGGGCAA
Organism: uncultured Thiomargarita sp.; assembly: GCA_964344525.1. Classification (GTDB taxonomy): domain Bacteria; phylum Pseudomonadota; class Gammaproteobacteria; order Beggiatoales; family Beggiatoaceae; genus CAYFOB01. The sequence goes on along the minus strand of CAYFOB010000839.1, from coordinate 168 downwards.
ACAACAAAAGTCATCTTTGAAAAATCGAGCCCCAAAAGGTGCGTAGAACGCATCAACCCCCAAAACCTGCGTCGCTGATGTTGCAACGTAAAATTTAATCAAAGGAAAACTGGGGTGCTCTTAGGGATAAACACCTGAAATTCTGTTAGACTTTACTCCATGAATCAA
>CAYFOB010000838.1:0-1650 GCA_964344525.1 uncultured Thiomargarita sp. | reverse complement strand
GTAACAACTGTTCAAAATCATTATCAGCAATATTGAGCCAATTATGATTTTTATCGGGCATGATGCGCTCAAAATTTAAGTTCTTCAGTTTATTTTCTCTCAAATACCGTTTCTTTTCGGAGGCTTCAGCATAATCTCGAATCGCATTGTAGTAAATTTTGCACCCCTGCGCTTGTTCATCCTTGATCAAAAAATAAATCGCAACGCCAACACGAATCGCATCACTGAATACATTACCCCCTTCTTTACGCCGTCTTTCGCCGCTCGTTCTTGCATTGCCTTTTAAATCAATGGCGTAAATCGTATTAAATTCCTCAGCAACCACTTTTCTAAAACCATCATAAGTTCGTGCTTCAAGAAAAGAACTATTAGAAACAAAGGCAATTACGCCATTTTCTGATAAACGATTACTTGCCCAACGCAAAAAACGGGCATACATATCATAAAGCTTCGTTTTTTGCGCCGTGCTATGGGCAATATAAGTGCGCTTAATCGCCGCGTCTATTTCTGGATAATCACGATTTTTGTTATTGTCATTTTCGTTTTGTTGATTGGCATTATAGGGTGGATTGCCGATAATCACCGAAATTTTGCGCTTATTTTGGGCAATGATGCGCTCCGCATTTTCTTCTCCCAATCCAAAAGATAAGCCTTTTTGTTGATTTTGATAGCTATGATCAAATCCTAAATTGTCCAAAGTATCGACAAAGCAAATATGTGGAAATTCTTCATAGAAGCCCATTTTTTGCAAATAGGTATATTCAATATTCAGGTTGGCAATATAATAGGGCAAAATCGCCAGCTCATTGCAATGAATGTCATTGAGATATTTAGCTTGTAAGCGATTTTTGGGCAAATATTCAATCAGCTCAGTGATAAATGTGCCAGTACCTGTCGCAGGATCAAGAATTTCGACATCCTCATCAGCCAATAAGCGATTAAAGTGTTTGTCTAACAAATAATCGGTGCTTTCAATCATAAAATGCACGATTTCATTGGGCGTATAAACTATGCCTAGTCTATCTGCCGCTTTGGGATTGTATGTTTTATAAAAATTCTCATAAATGACTTTGAGGAATTTCTGTTTTTCATGGTGATTAGAAATATTAGCCGCTTCGCGCCGAATGACGGCATAATAGCTTTCAATGGATTTGAGTGTCTCGCGGCGCACTTTGCCAGTAAAAAAAGTATTAACCACCGCTTCTAGTTGTTGGGCGATAATATTTTCTCGATGAAATTGGCTTTCATTGAAGACGGTTAAAAAAATGTCTTCGGTGAGAATGTGTTGAATAATCATTTCCCGAATATCAAACGTATTGATTTTGGGATTAATGGATTGTTGGCAAAGGGTTAATAAATTTTTAAAAGCCGTTTGAAATTTGGGATTTTTTTGATTTTCTAGGGTTTGGCGTAAGGTGTCAATAATTGTGGGTAAATCGTCTTTGAAGTGTTCAATGGCTTGACGAAAATCTCGCACTTCGGGGCGTTCATAGTTGATAAAATGAGTGAGCAAGGCATCCAATTGTTGGGCATTTGCCAGAGAGATGCGCTGGACTTCTTGCCCACCTTGAATTAAAACGGCGGTTTGTGAATCTTCAAATAAGATGTTGTCATTGGGATAGCCTTTGGCAAATTTGTTCTGAATTTCTT
>CAYFOB010000837.1:0-1651 GCA_964344525.1 uncultured Thiomargarita sp. | reverse complement strand
TCAATCCAAATTTTTGCGCGAGTCGTGTGACGTGGGTGTCTACGGCAATGCCTTCTGCAATACCATAGGCGTTTCCCAACACCACATTTGCTGTCTTCCTGCCAACGCCCGGGAGCTCAGTCAGCTCTTTGATAGTTTTTGGTAAGACCCGATGAAATTTTTCATCCAACAGTTTGGCGGCAGCAAGCATGTTTTTTGCTTTGGTTTTATATAACCCAACGGCACTAATGTCTTTGGTAAATTCTTCAAGGCTTGCATCTAAGTAATCATCAAGTGTTGTATATTTTTGAAACAATTTTTCTGTTACCACGTTGACTTGTTTATCTGTTGTTTGGGCTGACAAGGCAACAGCAACCACAAGCTCCCAATCATTTGAAAAGGTGAGGCTAGGTTGGGGATTTGGGAAGAGTTTTTTAAGCTGAGATAAAACAGTGTTGGCTCGTTCTTGGGGTGTCATAAACACAGAAATAGAGAAATAAAGAAACAAAGGATCCCCTTATTTCTTTATTTCCTTATTTTTTTATGGCAAAACAAAAGACGGCAATAGACACCATCATTTAGCGAGAGAGAAGTGCCCAAGATGTACAGACTCGGTCACTTCTCACCCATACGTATGTCGGGAGTGTATGACGCCATGGTGTCATGCAGCATGTCCAGATTTCACAATCTCGGTCGAAGGGAGTGATGCTTGAGAGTAGACTACTCTCTATATGTATCCTACCAATGGGGGGAGTGCGGGTCAAATTGTGTATAACAAAAAACATGTGGTGTTATACACATGCTTTTTTATGCTGTGTGTAGCTACTTTTGTCGGGATATTTCGTGCCACTTGTGTGAAACATGGGGATGAGTCTGTGCGCGACCGGGGGACAACTACGCGTCCACACCAACGGCTTCGGAAATATGTGTGTAGCCATCCTTTTGTAGCAGCGCTTCAAGTTCTGCATTGATGGTACTGATCAGTTGTGGTCCCTCAAAAATCATGCCGCTGATTAGTTGGATGAGTGATGCACCTGCTTTTATTTTTTCATATGCATCTGCACCAGACATCCCGCCGCCACAGCCAATAATAATTTTTTTTCCGTGGGTTTTTTTATAGATATGTCGGATTAAGGTATTTGACAGATTCTTCACAGGGACGCCACTAATGCCACCACATCGCGGAAGGGTAGTTTCTTTGATGTGCGGGTTGGTGTGTTTTGTTTTTTTTGTGAGGTTGCTACAAATGAATCCATCGACATCATGTTTCAGTGCAACTTCTACAAGTTCATTTACTTTTTTTGGCGTCAGGTCTGGTGAGAGTTTGAGAAACATTGGTTTGTCACTCCGTTTTTTGTTGAGTGCGATTAAGAGTTGTTCTAGTTTGTACCCATCGGTAAATGGTTCTCCACCAAATGCATTCGGACAACTGATATTAATGGTGTCGTAATCACCAATGTTCAAAAATGCGGTATATGCTTTCACGTAATCTGCAATGCCCGCGTCTGTTTCAATAGTTGATGCATCATTTGTTTTGGCGACGCTTACACCGATAGGAAATTGAAACGTAAGTGGTGCGAGTCGCGCTGCGATGCGTTCTGCCCCATCATTTTTTAATCCGTAATATACCACGAGGCCTTTTGATTTTTTTAGTCTCCAGAGGCGAGGTTTG
>CAYFOB010000836.1:1362-1651 GCA_964344525.1 uncultured Thiomargarita sp. | reverse complement strand
GTATGTATCGCCGCGTTTTTGTAAAAGTGCCAATATGGATAAGGATTGTACATAGCTCATTTGATGTTGAACAACAACAGGTTGTTCTTCTCCGTCAAAACGCAAGGTTTCAAATGGTATCAACGCTAAAGAGCCAGACGGTGATATAATCCAATGTGGTTTATCTTTGATGATGTTTTTGAGTGGCTCTAATAAAAATTTTCCAAGTTTTTTGCTGAGCGCTTGTGTATCTTGTTTTCTTTGAGAAATACCGAATCTTTGAACTATATTTCTATTAGTATCTTGGAGA
>CAYFOB010000836.1:611-1352 GCA_964344525.1 uncultured Thiomargarita sp. | reverse complement strand
AGGAGCCAATCCAAGACGATAGTCTTCCAATTCTTGAGCGAGATTAGGAATTTCGCCTAAATCGTGTGTGGTAAGATTACCATTAGATTCTAAGGTAAAAGCTAAAATACGGTTTTCGTTGATAAGATAGCTAATTAACACAGCATCCGGATGCACAAATTTTGCGCCCTCATTGGCATCAACAATTGCTACTTTGCTAAGTTGAGCGTATTTTGGGTATTTTTCCATTAACTCGTTATTGAACTGGTTAAGTTGCTTGAGTAATTGGTTTTTTTCCGTTTCTAACAAAATTTGGTATTCTAGCGCATTGTCTTCTAATGCATTTGCAATACGGTTATTTAAAAAGGCTAAAGTTGCCTCTTTATCTTGTAATTCTTGTTGTTCGGCTTTGCTAAGTCCGCTTTGTTGAGCCGCGAGTTTAGCTGTTAGAGATTGGAGTAAAGTACGGGCTTTGCTCATTTCAGCTAAGCGAAAAGCATCTTGAGGACGAGATTGTTCAATATACAAATCAGAAAGGTTAAAGTAACCTTGTACCCATTTTTGAAATAATGCTTGACGATTTTCTGCGGATAAGTCGCCACTTCGCAAATTTTCTACACCATCTACCATTTTTTCAAAATGCCCAATAGCCTGATTTGTATCCCCTAATTTGGCATAAATATAAGCCAAATTATTTAAAATACTGAGTGTCTCACGGTGTTTTTCCCCCAACACCTCTTTGTAAAGTTGATAGCTGGTTTC
>CAYFOB010000836.1:0-601 GCA_964344525.1 uncultured Thiomargarita sp. | reverse complement strand
CCTCAGAAAAACGATTTAAATATTTATACGTTACCGCTAAATTCTTCAAGCTTTCGAGCGTCTCTGGGTGCTTTTCTCCTAATACTTCTTTAAAAAGAAAATAGCCTGTTTTAAACAAAGGCAAAGCGGCGGACAATTTGCCTAGCTTCTTATAAATTTCATTTAAATTATTCAATATCTTTATTGTATCAGGGTGTTTTTCCCCTAATTTTTCTTTAGATAAATGATAATTTTTTTCCAAAACAGGCAAAATTGTTGCTAACGAAGATAAATGACTGTAAATCAAATTGAAATTCTTCAGAGTTTCAAGTGTGTCAGGATTTTTTACCCCTTTAATTTCTTTTTTGAGACGATAGCTTTTTTCATATAAAGCCAAAGCAGTTGATAAATGGTCTAAGCTTTGGTGAATTTCTGCTAAATAATTCAAGATTTTGATTGTGTCAAGGTGCTTTTCTCCTGACACCTCTTTTCTGAGACGATAGACTTTTTCATACAAAGGTAATGCCTCATCTAAACAACCTAAATTGTAGTAAGTACCCGCCCAACTACTTAAGAGGCTGTTTTGGAAAAAATGAAAAGTCTTTTTCAGAAAACGAGAAAG
>CAYFOB010000835.1:0-1655 GCA_964344525.1 uncultured Thiomargarita sp. | reverse complement strand
AAACAAATACCATTTTTTGAAAAAATGGTATTTGTATTTTTTTAAGCGCTTTTAGAGCTCAAACAAATACCATTTTTTGAAAAAATGGTATTTGTATTTTTTTTAAGCGCATGGAGCAACAACTCTAATAATTATAGCTTGAAAACCAGTTTAACGACTGAATCGATTGCCACGATAAACAAAAATAAGTTATTTCATGCACGTTCCTTAATTACCAATTAGTTTGCCAAGTTCACTGACTTTAAAAATATGTGGTGGTTTCTGAGCAGGGCAACGATAATAAACATTAATAGTATCAATATCTGGCTCATTAACCGCCAAATTTGCAAATTGTTGGGATAAAAGTTGTGCCTCCTTAACATTTTGAACGATTGTTAAAGGTAAATCAATGTCTATTGTCAGTTTACCTGATAAATAATGCAGAGTAATTTGCTCAATCGCACTGGCGGCTTCTAAAGATTGCCAGCGCGATTGCAAACGCGCCAGAATTTCATCACGGAATGGCAAATTTAAAGTTGTGAGGGCTATTTCATCGTTTTCGACATCACCATGCACCAACACATCAGTAATTTCTGGTATTTTAGCTATCAAACGTGTACGCACGCTTTCACTGATCTTATGAGCCTCTGAAATACTAATGTGGGGATCAAGCAGAATATGTATATCCACCAAAGCATAGATGCCCATTTTGCGGGTGCGTAACTGATGCAAATCGCGAACGCCACTCACAGATTGAACAATCTCTTTAATTTCAATCAATTGTGTTTTTTTGAGTCCCGTGTCCACCAATTCCTTGAGGCCAGGAAAGCTCAATGAAAAGCCAACATAGCCGATCATGAAAGCAATGCCAATCGTGGCGACGGCATCCAACCAGAGGAAACCCAACATAGTTCCCCCCACGCCAATAAACACGATTATTGAAGAAATCGCATCACTACGATGATGCCACGCATTCGCCCGTAACATGGGTGAATTTACCCGTTTGGCGACGTATATTGTGTAATGGTATATTGCTTCTTTGATGGCAATGGACAATATGGCAGCAACGAGACTGATACTTGTTGGTATTAATAATAATTCCGGTTGAAATAAACGTCTTTGAGCATCTATCAATAAACCCGCTGCCATTAACAAAAGTAACCCCCCCCCAGCTATAGTCACGAGTGTTTCAATGCGACCATGTCCATAAGGATGTTCGGCATCAGGGGGCTGCGTACTATATTTAGCAGCTACCAACGTCATGGCGCCGACGAGTAAATCCGACAACGAATGTAAACCATCAGCAATCAAGGCTTGTGAATGTCCTACAATGCCAAAAATGATTTTAAGAAGAGTCAAAAAGATATTGATTGTTATAGCCAATAAGGTGATATTGCGTATAGCAATATAACGTTCTTTTTGTGAAATTTGGGATGATTTCAACATTGGATTACAACCGATTTTTTAGGAAAGCGTGGAGTGTCAGATAAAGTGTGGTTCATTTTTTTTAATTTAATACCTGATGTTACGCATACTCGTTCCCAACCTCTGGTTGGGAATGCCTGTGGCGCGGCGAAGCAAAGCGGGACGCAAAGCGTCCCTGATGGTGGCAAGGAGGAGGAAGGTCATTTTCATCATTTTAGCCCCCCCCAGGGACGCTTCGCGTCCCACTTTGC
>CAYFOB010000834.1:0-1667 GCA_964344525.1 uncultured Thiomargarita sp. | reverse complement strand
TCCCAAACAGAGTTTGGGAACGAGGGTGCGTAACATCAGTTATTAAAAGTAATCCGTGTAGTTATTCATGGTTTTTTACAATAGTTGGTTTACACCAAACCTTCAAACGGTTCCACCAACACCTCACTACCCGCCTCCACATTACCACAATCTCTTGGTAAAATAATAAAGCAATTGGCTTGACTCATCGAGGTCAGAATACCTGAGCCTTGTTTACCTGTAGAGCGCACAACTAAACGACCTTGTTCGTCATTTTCCAAAATGCCACGTTGAAATTCCATGCGCCCTGGGCGTTTTTTCAAGGTGGATATGCAAGGTACTGTTACCCGTATCTGTGTGGGTTTGTTTTCTCCCATCATCCGTCGCAATGCCGGTTGAACAAATTGATAAAAAGTCACCATTGCTGACACCGGATTGCCAGGTAGTCCGAAAAAAACGCTTTCTTGGATTTTGCCAAAAGTGAGTGGTTTCCCTGGTTTCATGGCCACTTTCCAAAAATGAACGAAACCAAGGCGACGTAAAGTGTCGGTGACATAGTCCGCATCTCCCACCGAGACACCGCCTGACGTAATAATTGCATCATTGCGAGAGGCTGCCAACAGGAATGCCTTTTCAACATCCTCAGGCTTATCGCGCACAACCCCCATGTCAATCACTTCAATGCCTAAGCGAGCGAGCATGCCATGTAGAGTATAACGATTGCTGTCATAAATTTGTCCAGCTTGTAACGCTTCACCAACCGCACATAATTCATCGCCTGTCGAAAAAAATGCAACCCGTAAACGGCGAAAAACTTTGACTTCGGAAATACCCAACGAGGCCAGCAAACCAATATCAGCTGGCAATAGGCGTTTACCTGCCTTTATGACAGTTTGACCAATCGTAATATCCTCTCCAACAGGGCGAACATGCTGCCCTTTTTTATGTTCTGCGCCAATAGTAATAACATCACCAGAACGCTCTACATGTTCTTGCATAATCACGGTATCAGCGCCAGCGGGCATAACTGCGCCTGTAAATATCCTTACACATTGCCCTGCTTGAACAATTTCATGACAAGGTTGCCCTGCCATTGAAGTACCGATCAGCCTCAATTGCGCTTGACCCTCGGTTGGCAAATCTGCTCCCTGCACAGCATAACCATCCATCGCGGAATTATCGTGCGGTGGCACAGATATCTGTGATAACACATCTTCAACCAAAATTCGACCTAATGCACTGCGTATTGCAAGTTGTTCTTCAGCACGCAGCGGTTGTAAATCTTGATCAATGCGCTGCAAGGCTTCTTCAACTGTTAGGGAATTTGGATCGTAATCATCGCAAGTTTTCAAAATAATTTATCCCAATTTATGTGATAATCGATACATATATCAAGTCCATAAATAATCCATTATGGCAAAAGCTCCAAAATAAAAACAATAGACTTGTCCCTAAATAATTTTGAACTGTGATTCTTATGATTTATGTGATTGATTTGAGGAAAAAATCCGCATTAACCCCCTCATAATAATCAATATCAATCACATAAATCACAGTTCAAATTATTTAGGGACAATAAAGGATAAGTCAAAACACTAAACCCCGTTCTTAGGTTTTGATTTATCCTTTATTAAATAAGTACCCGTTCACAAGTTTTACCGTATTTTGGAGTCCAAAGCAGCGCTTTG
>CAYFOB010000833.1:0-1669 GCA_964344525.1 uncultured Thiomargarita sp. | reverse complement strand
ACAAAAGTAGCCCATGCTGAAAAATTGGCCAGACAAAAAGCTGAGCAACAAGCGAAAGCTGAAATCGCTCATTTGAAAGCTTTATTGGCTAGCCAAAAGAAATGAGGATGTGGAGGTTAGTGTTACCCAACACGCCAGAAAAAGAAATGGGGCGTTTTTAATTAGCATCCCGAACTGCCCAAACATGATATTCATTACCCTTGTAGCCGGAAATGACCATGCCATGCCACAAGAATCCCATGATCATTGCATCGTTTTGGGTGTGCGCATTCGGAGTGGCAGACCAATAGTGGAATGCTTGTACATCAGAAAATGCATCACCTTCTTTCCATTGATTTGTACCCAACGCGTTGCTGAGTGGAGGAGATTGATATTTTTTGTCTACAATTGCTTGGAACTCATCTATGGTTGGTAAGCGCCACCAGCCAGGCAAAGAACTGTCGCTGAGACCACATTGCCCATCAGCCAATTGGGCAACGACTTTTTTAGCGGCTTTCCAACTTTTTTGTCCAAAACAATTGGCTTGTTTTAACCATATTAAACCTGTTTTCTTGTCTAAAATGGTACCATCACCATTGTCTATGTAGCGCTTCAACGATAGAGAAATAAACAATGAACCTGGCTTTGTTGAAGGTTCAACTGGTAACGAAAATGGTGGTTGTGGAGACGATGGCTCCGGGGTTGTCACAGGAGGCACTGAAACTTGTGGAGATGGTTCCTGTGGTGCGACAACAACATTTTCCATCGTTTGACGACAACCTCCAAAACAAAACGGTGCATTCAATGAGGCAGAATACCAAGGCTCTTGATCTCCCCCACTTTCTTGTAAAACACCATTACGGATTTGCATAAACATATCATCTATGCGTTGATGCTTTTGATGCGCTCGTTTTAGTCCATTCAGCAGATATTTGGTAAATAAACCATGATTTTCACCGATACTGATATCTGAGGCCGTTTTACCTGGTGCAGTCGCAAATGCAATAATCGAGCCACTAATTGATTGTATACGGGCTAAACCACGCCCAAGGCTCCGCCCTGCGCCACGAAAAGGATCATCACGACAAGCATCTAAAATAATGATATTTAAACGATTTCTCGCATCACCCATCCTTGCCAATAGAGTCTCCAAATCAATTGCATAAGCCTTTAAACTGTATTTATCTATAATTTTGTTGTTATCAATAGGGAGCAAATAGTTTTGTCCATCTACTTGGACACCATGCCCTGCAAAGTAAAACAATCCTATCCCTGGGGTATTTGATAATTTGATACCAAAATCACGAATGGCTTGCCCCATAGCCACTTGATTTAAATCCGTTTCCAAAGTCACCTCAAAATCCATTTGATCCAGTACTTGTGCCACTTCAATGGCATCATTGACTGGATTTGCTAATGGGCGATATTTATATTGATTATTGCCTATTACCAAAGCCAATTGCTCTTGATTCAATGGCTTTGGATTAGTCGGCGCATCATCAACGATTTGAGCTGCAATCCCACGTTCTGCCACATTTTCTGAAACGCTTCGGCTTGTTGACGTGTCACAAGCGCTGATGAGTAGTAGGATAATTAATAATGTGACTCTTTTTTTCATGAAATACTCCTTTAGCCTCAATGCCATTAAGTTAAGAATTAGACTTTTATTTTCAACAAGATATTTTGTAGG
>CAYFOB010000832.1:0-1673 GCA_964344525.1 uncultured Thiomargarita sp. | reverse complement strand
GATTGACTCCTCTTATAAAGTATTTTAATAATACACAATAGTTAAGAGTAATAAAAGGCTAAATATTTTACCCTAAAAACCATAATAGCTGATTTAAGGAATATGGACGAAATTGATAATCAAAATCTTGAATTGCAACTCCTGTTACAAGCCATTCACCTCAAATACGGTTATGACTTTAGAAATTATGCCAAAGCTTCAATAAAACGGCGCGTTCAACATAGGATGACTAAAGAGGGGATAGATAATATTTCCGCAATGCAGCACAAATTGCTTTATGATATCGCATTTTTGAAAGATTATTGCTGGATTTGTCCATCAATGTGACAGGAATGTTTCGTGATCCGAGTTTTTATTTGGCATTGAGAAAAGCTGTGATACCTGAACTCAAAAAATATCCGTTTCTAAAAGTCTGGCATGCAGGTTGCTCCACAGGGGAAGAAGTGTATTCAATGGCGATTCTTCTCAAAGAGGAAGGTTTGTATGATCATACCCAGATTTACGCGACAGATATGAATGAAGTCGCCTTAAAAAAGGCAAAAGATGGCATTTTTGACATTGGCAAATTGAAGCAGTATACAAAAAATTACCAAAAAGCTGGTGGGCAAAGTGCTTTTTCAGATTATTATTCGGCACATTATGAACATGTAGTCATGGATAAATCGCTCAAGAAAAATGTTTTATTTTCTGATCATAACTTGGCAACAGACGGTGTGTTTGGAGAAATGAACTTGATTTTGTGTCGCAATGTGTTGATTTATTTCAACCGTGACTTGCAAAATCGCGTTTTGGGTTTGTTTCACAATAGCTTGTGTGCTACTGGTATTCTTTGTCTAGGCTCTAAAGAGAGTCTTAGCTTTTCCGAATATTCTGATGCTTTTGAAGATTTAGTCAAAGAGGAAAAAATTTATCGCCGGTTAGGCTCTGAGGATGATTAAGTTTAAATCGGAGAATTTCTTATCAAGCCTTATTTTTTTAATCGAATAACTGATAACTGACAACTGTATATGCATTGGTTTGAAGCAGTAGTTATAGGCTCATCGGCTGGGGGCATTAAAGCGTTAACGACGCTTCTCGCCGCGTTGCCAAGTGAATTTCCGTTACCCATCATTATTGTGCAACATTTGTACCCCCATTCAGGGAGCCGTTTAGCACAGATTTTGGAAAAACAATCTCATTTAAAGGTCAAAGAAGCGGATGAAAAGGAGAAGATTGTAAATGGCATGGTGTATGTGGCACCACCTAATTACCATTTACTCATCGAAGATGATCGAACATTTTCGCTTTCGGTGGAAGGACATGTCAATTATGCACGTCCTTCGGTGGATGTGTTATTTGAAACAGCCGCAGAGGTTTACCGAAACAGGGTTATTGGTATTATTTTAACCGGTGCCAATAATGATGGTAACTTTGGAGTTAAAAAAATTAAGGATAAAGGTGGGTATCTCGTTGTGCAGGATCCTGATACTGCGGAAGCGGATTCTATGCCCAGAGCGGCGATTGCAGCCACCAAAGTGGATAAAATTTTGCCTATGAAACAAATTGGACCTTATTTGTTGCAGTTGGTTAATCGTTCTACTAAAAATTTAAACGGTATTTAGGCCCCTGGGCACAAGCCTGGGGCTTTTTTTTGTTTTCCTGAAGGGTTGACATTACCCACCAAAATCTCAAAT
>CAYFOB010000831.1:0-1675 GCA_964344525.1 uncultured Thiomargarita sp. | reverse complement strand
CGCCACCCATCAGACTGAAATCAAGGAAAAAAGTGAAGATGATCGCTCCAATTTAACCCCTGATGACCAAGTTCTTCTGATTATTGAGGATGATCCCACCTTTTCACACCTCCTGATCAAATGGGCACGAGAAAACAACTTTAAATGTTTGCTAGCTGAAGATGGGCGCTCAGGTTTGCAATTGGCTGAAGAATATAAGCCACAGGCGATTATACTGGATGTGGGCTTACCCCAACTTGATGGTTGGTCAGTTATGGAAAGATTGAAAGACAATCCTGATACACGTCATATTCCTGTGCATTTTATGTCGGGTTATGACAACAGCCAGGATGCCAAACAAATGGGGGCGATTGGTTATTTGCATAAACCCATCAACATGGAACAAATTGGGGATGCTTTCAGAAAAATAGAGCAATTTTTGACGAAAATGGTGAAAACCTTGTTAGTCGTTGTTGATAATGATTCTCATCAAAAACAGATTGTAGACTTACTTGGCGCTGGGGATATCAAAATCACGGTGGCTGTAACGGTGGCAGAAGCCTTAAAGCACCTTAAAAAGGGGCAATTTGAGTGTATGATTCTTGATGTGGAAGTCGAGAAGGGGTCTGGGATCAAATTACTGGAAAAAATGGCAAAAGAAGAAAGCCTATCCCAAACACCGGTGATCATTCACGCAGATCGCGATTTGACTGAGGAAGAGGAAAAATCATTACAAATGGCGGCGACCAATTTCACGGTTAAAGCCGTTCGCTCTCCAGAGCGTTTGCTAGACGAAGCCACCTTGTTCCTCCACCAAGTGGAATCTCGGCTACCTGAAGACAAGCAAAAAATGCTGCAAATTGTGCATGACAAAGAAGCCATCCTGAAAGATAAAAAAGTCTTGCTCATCGATGATGATGTCCGCAATACCTTTGCCTTGATGACGGTTTTAGAAATTAAACACATGAAAGTGTTAATCGCTGGAGATGGTAAAGAAGGGCTTGCGTTATTGAACGAACATCCAGATATCGACCTTGTATTGATGGATATTATGATGCCAGAAATGGATGGCTATGAAGCCATACAGAAAATGAGAGCACAATCACGTTTCCGTAAATTGCCCATTATCGCCCTCACTGCGAAAGCGATGAAGGGAGACAAAGCAAAATGTTTGGAAGCCGGTGCAAATGATTATCTGGCTAAGCCTGTTGATACTGATAAGTTATTATCGTTGATGCGGGTGTGGTTGTATCGGTAACTGATGTTGCGCACCTTCGTTTGCGGAGCAAAGGGGCATGCATTCCCAAGCGATATTTTGGAAATGCATGTCGGAACAACACACCTTACGTTGCAATAAAATATGAAAAAATATGCTGATATAGTCGTCTATGGTCCAGATGGCAATTTCTGAATTGAAGCATTCCAGTGGATTAGCATGGCTATTTGATTCTGGTTTGTACGAAAGCATTAAACAGGGTTCTGAGATATGATTGTTTATCTTGAGTCCAATTTTATTTCAACAAATACCATACTAAGGAAATATTATTTATGTCACAAAGCTCATTAACCCGTAAAACCTTGATAAAAATGGGTATAAGCATCGCCGTTGTGATTATTTTGATAGCACTCTTTAGCTATTGGCATTTAGAGGCTGTTTTGGAAAAAAATGAGAGAAGACTCTTTACCTTTTCAGAAA
>CAYFOB010000830.1:0-1686 GCA_964344525.1 uncultured Thiomargarita sp. | reverse complement strand
GAACGATTACCTAACCGATATTCAAAGGTTTTAGCTGGAATACCACCAATTGTCAGCGATTGGTTATAAATAATTTGCTGTTTATCACGAGACAATTTCATTTTTTCCACACGCCAATCAAGGGGCATATTATCCCTCAATTTTAAGGGATATTCGGGCTGATTTTCATAATTGAGGTGTAAATCCGCTAATTTTTGTCCTGCATGCGCAAAATCCCAAAAATCGGGCACTAAAGGAATGCGAGGTAATTCGCGTTTTAAGTTGGCAGCGTATTTTTCTCGATAATGGGGATGATGTAGCAATCCATAGATATAATGAAAAATGTCCCATTTGCTGATGTTGTTGTCACTAAAGTGTTTTTGAAAGTGTGACAATGCCCAATCGGTGATGTTTTCTTGGCGATTTGTGCTATTGTAGGTGTAAAAGGGAAAACATTGCGTTTTTTCAAGCAAATCAAGACAAGGAATAAGATTTGTCATTAAAGTTTGAAATGGTTTGTTGCTCCCAATACCACTGACACAAATCACCTGATTTTCCGTTTTTGGGGTTGAAAAGATTTGCCTAAAAATATTCCCTTCATTATTCATTATGTTATCAAAAAATAAGTGGGATTTTGTAAATGGACGATATAAGGAAATTCTAATTTTTTCCGTTGAAAAAAGCGCTTTTTTGCCACGTTTCAAAGACGTTTTTAATGTATGACTCCAACTAATTTTGGTGTCATCAGAGCAAACAAAATTCTCAATTTCAACTTGTTTATCCTCTTTATGTGTCCACTTCAAAACGTGTTCATTATAGGTTTCAATCATCCGTTGCATATTGTTTGCTAATTCAGATTGATTGAAATTATATGCCCAAGCATCACGGCTGGTACCAACACCACGTCCATAAGTCTTAAATATCACCCCATCAACTTCCGTTTTCGCCACTTTCTTAGTGCCTAACGGGATAAAATTTTCAAATTCAGACTGTAAACCTTCTGTTAGCCAAGTATGGTTTTTGTCAGGCTCAATAATTTGCCATTCAACTTGCGCTTTGTCCAAATAATGGTATTTAGTTTCTTTACGCCAATCTTCACCCACACACGCATAAAAAATTTGAGACCTTTTTATGTTTTTTTTCTTAACCAAGAGATTTATACTGACACCGACTTGAATACCAAAAACATTGTGTGTTGTCCCTGAGAGCTTAGGATTTTGTCTGACATTTCCACCCAAATCCAACACATAAATCTTAGAAAAATCCTGCGCCAAATGTTTCCGCATCCCATCAAACGCAATCCCATCCAAAAAACCATTATTTGTCACAAAAGCCACAATGCCCTCCTCACCAATTCGTTGGGATGCCCAACAAATCGCTTTCACATAAGGATCAGAAAGGGCATTTTTATTAGTGGCTTTTGATGATTTGGCATAAGTGTCTGCTACCCATTGATCAACCACTTCATATTTGCGATTTTTATTGTTGTCATTTTCATTCACCTGCCCGGCGTTATAGGGCGGATTGCCAATAATCACAAAAATGGGCGCTTTCTTTTGTTGATTGACGCGTTGCGTATTGTCTGTGGTAAAAAGTGTGGCTTGTCGATTTTCTGCCAATTCAAAGGTGTCTACTAAACAAATGCCAGGAAAAGGTTCATAGTGTCCAGTGATTTCATAGTAGGCATGCTCAATATTCATTGCGGCA
>CAYFOB010000829.1:0-1688 GCA_964344525.1 uncultured Thiomargarita sp. | reverse complement strand
TACCATTACATAACTGATGTTACGCATCCTCGTTCCCAACCAGAGGTTGGGAACGAGTATGCGTAACATCAGTTACATAAGTCTTTTGGAGTCCAAGATTGATCTTGGGCGTACACAGTCAAATTACTCTGAAAAGTATCCTTGTTACATTTCACTTGGTACCAGATTGGACTGTTGATCTCTTAACCTTGAAAGATGAATACAAGTTATGAATCGTGGTATTTTGGAGTCCAAGAGAAATATTGGACTCCAAAATGTTGTCAAATTTTTGATTTTTTGTGAATTTGTTGAGTAACATAACATGAGTAAAGAAGCTATAGATACTTTGAAAAACCGCCTTGCAAAAGGTGAAATCAGTTTAGATGAATACAATAATTTATTGTCTTTTTTAACCTCAGAAGATAATATTGCTTCTATTAATAAGGGTACAAATGAAGCACCAACTTTGGATGATTCAAAATCCAAAGAGGTCACTCAATCTGCGGGTAAAGAATTACTTTCAACAGATAATAAACCTGAAAATGTTGGTTCAATATCTCTGCAAGAAAGCAAAAAACGCTTTCCATTTTGGGGAAATGCCATTTCAGGATTACTCTTTTTTGTGGTATTGGGCTTGATTGTCGATTCAGGATATTCATTCTGGATTGCCATTCCTGCAGGTTTCGCCAGTGTTCTTTTATCAATGTACTTAATTGGAAAAATGCTAGGTTTATCCTTTGATGAAGTTTTATCAAGTGATGATATTGATGTACACAATATGGCGGTATCGTCTTATGGAATGGCGGCGCAATTTTCCCTGCTATCTGATGAAACCATCACATCAAAACAACAAGAAGTCATAGACATGATTTTACCGTCTAATCAGGAGATAAGAACAGCAATTATTACAGGCTTCGATAAGTCCATAAATGTTTTTGAATATGCAGACGCTTACTATAAAGCGGTTGATGGGCAACGTGATGATGGAACCATTGAGTCATGTTTAGAAATGTATCAGGTTTTATGGGTGTTGGCTGCCGTTTCTGTCAAGGATAACTCTCTCAATTTAGATCATCTCACAGTTCTAAGAAAGATAACTAAAAATTTACACATATCTGAGAGAATGTTTTCAAAATATGAAAAAGAATTCTTTGAAGAAAAAGAAATGCTGATGGATTTGGAAGATAGCGTTCAAAGATTTATTAATTTGGTAAATAAAGAAAAATAAATTATGGACGGGGTTGCAACCCCGTTTCGCAAAAATTGGCCTGACATTTGACTAATCAGCAACGTCTATATCCATAGACACTCAAAATATTGAGCGTTTTTTGAATGGGGGATTTATACCTGACAAATTAGGAGTGATTATGAAACATATACCATTTTTTGGATATGGTATTTGTAGCGTTTTAGAACATCCGTGCGTAACATCAGTTCATAACGTTTTAGCTCGGGTTACGTTATTTCGCGGCGCTTGACATTTATTTTTTATTTGGTTTGGCAAAAAATGACATTCTACCGCATACCATTATATAGCTCGTGTTTTTTTTACTTCCCCCCAACAATTACACTCCGGAGTTGAGGGGAAGTAAAAAAAACCAACCTACAAGCTCTACACTTGCTACATTTGTTCATTTTTAAACCGGCGTTTTGGGAGTGCATCATATGAAAAAATGGTTGCTTTTTGTTTTCTTTTTTATGTTTATTTC
>CAYFOB010000828.1:0-1691 GCA_964344525.1 uncultured Thiomargarita sp. | reverse complement strand
GCATAATTTTTCGCCATAGCGCTTAACATAAGAGATATTATAGGTTTTTCCTAAATCTATGAAATGAGCCGCGAAATCGTTGATATCATCCAAATCTATTGTCCCATTCATTTCTTCCCAAACGAACATTAATTGGTCCATTTTTTCCATTAACAAGGCAATTTCTTCAGGGGATAGATTTGTAAAAATGTCAACTGGAGGCTCAGTTTCTGTAACAAGCACAGTTGGTTTGTTTGTCAAGTTTAAGTAACGTGAAATTTCAGCAAAAAGGTCTTGTATATTAATGGGTTTGGCTAAAAATCCGTCGAATTTATACGTTTGTTTGACCAAAAAAGAAGCGGTTAAAGCAATAATAGGGATATGTTGGGTAGTCGGATTCTTTTTCAATTGTTGAGTTGCTTCATAGCCATCCATGACAGGCATCCTAATATCCATTAAAATTAGATTGGGTTGATATTTTTCTGCCAAAAGTAAAGCTTTTTGCCCATCTTCAGCTTCAATAATTTCCAAATTGACTTTAGATAAGCATTCTTTAATCAGATGACGGTTGAATTCAATATCATCCACTACCAACACTAAGGCTTTTTCAAATGAAATTTTATTTAAATCAATGAGTTCTTTATTTTTCTTGGTGGGCTGTGCGGTTGATACTTCAATATTTCGTAAAATGATTTCAAAGACGCTGCCTTTACCTTCTTGGCTTTTGACAGAAATTTGCCCATTCATCATTTCTATTAAGCGTTTGGTGATGGCTAATCCCAATCCTGTCCCGCCATATTTTCGGGTACTTTGGCCATTTTGTTGTCTGAAGGATTCAAAAATGATCTCCTGTTGGTCTTTTTTTATACCAATACCTGTATCCACCACTTTAATGATTAAATCGATGTGAGTATTGTTATCTCCTATTTGATAAGCTGACAATTTGATATATCCCTTCTCGGTAAACTTAATGGCATTACCAATCAGATTGAGTAGCACTTGTCGCAATCGAGTTTCATCCAATCGCAAGGCAGGGGGTAATTCTTGATCTATTTCTACAATGAAATCTAACTTTTTTTCAGCAAATTTGAGGGAAAAAATTTGTTTTAACTCATCAAAAATAAGAGCGGGATTGGTCACTTCATACTGAATCTCAAGTCGCCCGGCTTCTATTTTGGCAAGATCAAGTATATCATTAATCAAAGTTAACAAACTTTTGCCAGCCGTTTTAATTGACTCCAAATAACTCTTTTGCTTTTTATCAGTGACAAGCGAGGATAAGAGTTCACTAAAACCGATGACGGCATTCATGGGAGTCCGTATTTCATGGCTCATATTAGCAAGGAACTCGCTCTTGGCACGGTTAGCCGCTTCTGCCGCTTCTTTAGCTTTTTGCATCGCCAATGCCGTTTGTTTGTGTGCTTCCAATTCTTGTTGTAGCGCGATTTCAGCACGCTCTCGTTCAATCATTTGTAGGCGCAGCTCATTTCTTTCTTGGCGCAATACTTGTTCTAAACGAGTTGACTCGGTGACATCTATTGTGGTGACTAACAAAACCGCATCAACATAAGAGCAAGGCTCAATTTGTAAATCAAAGTAGCCAGCCGATTGATGATAAATTTGGGAAATGATAATTGGCTTAGTTTGTGTATTTAGAACTAAGAGGCTGTTTTGGAAAAAAATGAGAGAAGACTCTTTACCTTTTCAGAAAA
>CAYFOB010000827.1:0-1693 GCA_964344525.1 uncultured Thiomargarita sp. | reverse complement strand
TTTTTATTAAAATATCATAATATTCTAATTAACTAACTTGAACATCGAGTTAAATGAATTTTATGAATTGCTCAATAGCGTAAAGGAACAAATCTCATGAAACCACTGGTTTTAGTCGTGGATGACAACCCACAAATATTTAAAGTGTTGGGCAGATTGCTGGATGAAAACGGCTGTAGTCCTGCCATTGCGCAAAACGGTGCTAAGGCATTGGATTTTGTCAACAAAAAATTGCCTGATCTCATTTTGTTGGATATTATGATGCCAGGCATGGATGGGCTTGAAGTTTGCAAAAAATTAAAGCAAAATCCCGCAACAAAAGATATCCCAATTATTTTTTTGACAGCCAAATTAGAAAAGGAAACAATTATCAGCGGTTTGGAATTGGGTGCAGTGGATTATGTCACCAAACCTTTCCATAACAAGGAATTAATGATGCGAATCAGTACGCATCTCAAACTCAAAGCGGTAGAAAAAGAACTAAAAAAAACTGTTGATGAATTGAAACAAGCCAATGCGACAAAAGATAAGCTATTTTCCATCATATCGCATGATTTAATGACACCATTCAACACCTTAATTAGCTTATCAACGATATTAGCAAACGAATTCTTGAGTGCTGATCAAACCAAAAAATTTATCAATAATATTTTGTTAGCCTCAATGAGAGGCTATAATTTGGCAGCCAACCTGTTATCTTGGTCAAGAACACAAACTGGCAAACTCAAAGTGACTCATAAAAAAATCAACTTAAGTGCTATTGTTGATAGAAATCTAGAATTTTTGCAAACTCAAGCGAATGCCAAAGAAATTAACCTATTTTCTTCTATTGAAAATACCTTTGTTTTTGCCGATCAAAACTTGCTTGATACAGTCATAAGAAATTTATTGTCAAATGCGGTAAAATTCACGCCTGCAAAAGGCAGGGTGGAAGTTTTTTCACATCAAAAAGACGATTTTGTTGAAATTTCAATTTCCGACACTGGGGTTGGTATCAAACAAGAACAACTTAACAAGCTTTTCCAAGAAGAAGTGACTCATACAACCAAAGGAACCAGCGGCGAAAAAGGTACCGGTTTAGGTTTAATGTTATGCAAAGAATTTGTAGAAAAAAATGGGGGTCTGATAGGGGTTGAAAGCGAAGAAGGGAAAGGCAGTCGATTTTATATTCGTCTTCCCAAGGAGCACAACTGTTGAATATGGTAAATTAACGTTTGTTACGCACCTTATTTCAAAAAACCGTTTTTCTCGAAATGGGGTGGTTTATTATGAGTTGCCTAGTGGAGAGATTACTACAGAGGATCCTTTTCCAAAGATGGAGATTAAAAATCTGTGTTAAAGTGTTTAGGCATTTTCAAACAAACATTACAAACGCAGGATTCCTTTAATTGTCATTAAATGGAAAATACAATCAATACTTCTACACTACAAAGAAAGTTTAGTCCTGATATTATCAGCTTTCTTAATTCCTTTCTACTTTTTTTTAGTTCTCTGTTTATGCGCGTTTTTTTTTCCCGTTTGTCCCTGCGTGGCGGCGTCTGGAGCGACAGGCCGAGGAACGTGCGCGACTAGAGGTCACCGACTGACCGCGTCGTGTACGTGGGCTTTCGGCTTGCCAGATCTCGTAATCCTTGACTTTTTTTGAAGAATTAACCATAAGAACTACAAGGATTATTAATTGATATTACGCAGT
>CAYFOB010000826.1:0-1693 GCA_964344525.1 uncultured Thiomargarita sp. | reverse complement strand
TCTGCTTCGAGTGTAGGTGGCCTGGAAATTTCCGCCATCCTGCACTAGATTTTAGTTTTTGACGTTTTAACTTCAAATTATACCTGAAAACTTGTGCTTCAGTACTTAACAGGCGTGATAAAGTCAATTGCAACTATAAGCTTGAGACAACTGAGGATTTAAATGGTGATGGTCGAGTTGTCAAAAAGGGTAGGGGCAGCCCACGCTATCCTAAAGATTCGTATCACTTTCTGCGCTCAGGATTGGAAAGTACGGTGATGTGGCTTCCTGTGGATACTTTTCGTGTGACTGAGTAATCGTATTTGACAAATACTATTTCTTAAAGAAATAGTATTTGTTGAGACACATCCTGATACAGAGAAAAGTCGCTCTTTTAAATTAACCAACAACTTATATGATGATGAATAATGCTAATTTTGAGTGGGATGAAAATCGTGAAAACCAAATTAAACATAATGTTTCATTTGAAACAGCGCAATATGCTTTTGCAGATTCAAATCGTGTTATAGCTGAAGATGTCAATCACAGCCAATATGAAAAGCGCTACTTTTGTTTTGGAAAAGTTGAAGGAATGATATTAACAGTCAGATTGACCTAAAATTTATGAAAAAGCCAATTGAATATAGCGATGAGCCATTGGGCGAAGTAAAGATCATTCCAGATTTTTTACCTAAACCTGAAAAATTAATTTTCAAAGAAGAACAGGTTCAAATAACCCTTTCTTTGAGTAAAACCAGTTTGGAATTTTTTAAAACAGAAGCAAAAAAACAACAGACTCAATATCAAGAAATGATTCTTCATTTATTGGATAGTTATGTGGCACAACATAGTCATTCTTAACTGCTTTACGGATGATTTTTTGGAAAGTGTCGACTAATCACAAAATATAAATGTTCAAAAAAATAAATTCTTGACACACCCCTAGTACATTGGACGGGTGATTGTAGGGTGCGTCCTACGCACCTTGAGAGGTTAAAATGGTGCTTGAGGTAAGCACCCTACATTACCCGTCAAAACAAACTTGACGCTGTACTAGAACCGTTAGTTGGCTATGTTATAATATGAATTGTTAATGATAGCAAAGTGACTCAAAATTTCCCAGCAATCTTAAACCAAGTCATGAGCCAGTCTATCCAATTTGATGTTGTACATGATCAAACAATTGTTGCTCGTATTCTACCATCCCAGAAAAAATAATTTTTTGCTCAAATTTTAAGGAAAATCAATGCGTGTTATTTCAAAAAAAGCCCTTGATGAATTTGCAAAAAAATATCCAGATGCAAAAGAAAAAAAATGAGTGAAGTGCTTGAAGAAACTAAGACTTGTTGGATGAATGCTGAAAAATTTTTATCTGTTCCTCATAGTGAAGCCGAATACGATAATGCAGTTGCTCTTCTTAATCAATTAATTGATATCGTGGGAGAAAATGAAACACATTTTTTGGCAGGCTTAATGGAAACTCTTGGTATCTTAATTGAAACTTACGAAAATCAGCATTTCCCTATGCCAAACGTTTCCGGAAAAGAAATATTAATTTATTTAATGGAAGAACATGGATTAAATGCCAGTCGTTTGAACAACGAAATTGGCACTGAAAATGAAGTATTAGAAGTTATTAATTGATGTTACGCATTTTTTTTCCAAAACCACAAATAACTACAAGGATTACTTTTAATAAAGGATAAGTCTTGCG
>CAYFOB010000825.1:1230-1695 GCA_964344525.1 uncultured Thiomargarita sp. | reverse complement strand
GACTACTTTTGACGGCTATGAAAACCGAAAATCTGAACGTTCTGAGTATATAAATGAAGTCTTACTCAAAAGAGTCAATTATGCCAAAGGAAAAGGAGCATTTCTTAGTGGCGTTTATCTATTTGCCGATACCAAAGGCAAAATTAAAAAACTTGGCAATAGCTTTATTTCGCTCTTTAGTGGCGTTAATGAAAATAAATTGCCTTTAAAGTATGACTATGTCACAAGCGACAAACATAAAGAGAGCATTTATCATTTTCAGCTGCCAACCTATACTCTGAATTTAAATGAAAATCAACAACAAAAAATGATACTGTTTTCTAAAATGAATGGTATTGAATGGTTTTCTACCAAAGAGCTCAGTATTATCGCCTCATTACCGCAAAAAAATGTGGTTGGATTAAGACTCAAAGAAGAAGTTGAGTTTGAATTGAATGTCCCAAAAAATAGCGGTATCAATTTAGG
>CAYFOB010000825.1:0-1220 GCA_964344525.1 uncultured Thiomargarita sp. | reverse complement strand
AAAAGTGAAGAATTAAACAAACATATCTTTGTGACAGGTGTCACCGGCAGTGGCAAAACAACAACCTGCCACAAAATTTTGTCTGAATCAAAACAGCCTTTTTTAGTCATAGAGCCTGCCAAAACCGAATATAGAATATTGGCTAAAAGTGAGGATATTTTAGTTTTTACACTGGGCAATGAAAATATTGCGCCTTTTAGATTAAATCCGTTTGAGTTCATTGAAGGAGAAAATATCTCATCAAGAGTAGATATGATAAAAGCCGCCATTGAGAGCGCTTTTGATATGGAAGCCGCAATTCCGCAAATCATTGAAACTTCAATCTATAAAGCTTATGAAAAATATGGTTGGGATATTGGACTTTCTCAAAATATGACATTTGAAAACCCTTTTGATAAAAAGGTGAAATCGTTTCCAATGCTTGAAGATGTTATCAGTGAAGTTGACAAAGTGGTCGAAGCGCATAATTTTGATGAAAGGCTGCATAAAGATTACATCGGATCAATCAAAGCCAGACTTCAAGGCTTAATGGTTGGCACAAAAAGATTTATGCTCAATACCCCTAGAACTTTTGATTTTAAAGAAATTCTTACAAGAAAAGTGATCATAGAACTGGAAGAGATTAAAAATCCCAGTGAAAAATCGTTTATAATGGGATTATTGCTGATAAATCTCAATGAAGCCATCAAATCAGCTTATAAAGAGGATAAAAATTTTAGACACATTACATTGATTGAAGAAGCACACAGGCTACTCTCAAGGGTTGAAATAGGAGATAGTTTATAGAAAAAAAGGGGAATAGAAGCCTTGACTGACATGCTGGCAGAAGTGAGAAAATATGGAGAAAGTTTGATCATTGTCGATCAAATACCCAATCAACTGACACCAGAAGTGCTTAAAAATACCAATACCAAGATTGTGCATAGAATTTTTGCGGCAGACGATAAAGAGGCTATTGGCAATACGATGGCACTTGAAAAGGAACAAAAGGAGTTTTTATCGAAATTAGATGTTGGCAGAGCGATTGTTTTCAATCAAAACTTTTACAATTCAAGTTCAAATCTCACCTTTAAAAGAGATGAGTGATGAAGAGATAGAAACAGAAGAATTAAGAAAAATTTGGCTAGCGTTTTATGGCAACAGCTTAGAGATTTTAGTTAAATTAGAGAGATTATGGGATGGATTTATCATCGAAGCCAATAAAACGAAAGACACAATCG
>CAYFOB010000824.1:0-1704 GCA_964344525.1 uncultured Thiomargarita sp. | reverse complement strand
ATCTTTCTCGTTTTCTGAAAAAGACTTTTCATTTTTTCCAAAACAGCCTCTAAATCTTCGATAACAATTGGTTTTAATGTTTCTTCAGACACTGAGACAATAACTTTAACTGCGTCTCCAATAATAGCTTCAGTTTGACCCTTAGATTTACCATAAGTGTTTAATGAAATTGTTTGTGTTTCAACTGGGTTACCAAACCTATCAGTTTCAGTCAGCGCAATGTGATCGGCGTTTAAATCTAAACCTATCGTACCTACGTGTTTTAAGGTTTTAATAGAAACAGGTGGTCTCGCGGTACTTACGAATACGCGCCAACCTTTTTTGTCACGTAAGAATCTATAAGTTATTGCTTGACCATAACTTTTATGAGAATCACGTTTAAGGTTTTTTAATACGCGACGAGCCTCATTCTCGTTCAAAGCGGCCTCAATAACATCTTGACCATATTCAAATAAAACGTTTGGAATTTCAACAAATTTGCCGTGTACAGGTGCTAAGGCATCTGGCATCCGCAATCGCAAAATGATGCTTCCATTTTCATCGCGTTTTGCTGTACAAAGTTGATTTCCAGCTATTTCATCTTTAGAACCTACCAAAATAAACTGATTACTTCGCGCTTTTTGCCAATCTTCCTTCCATTTGTCGAAATGGTCATATTTATTAGCTTCCAAGTCAAATTGTGCATTGAACAACTTTTTTGAACCAAAACAAATTCGCGTCCGTCCGCTGGCTTTATCGGATTCGAGTTGTTCAAGACGTTTTTCCTGTCGTGCTAATCGACGCTTTTTATGATGCAGGTTAATAAGGTGTTTTTGACGCTTTTCTGGTTCTACCTCTTTTTTAATTAGTTTTTCAATCGTTTTTTTGGCCACCTCAATCCTGGCGGAAGTTTCATTAATATTTCGTAAAAGGTTAGAACGATAGGAATCTATTTTTCCTTGTATAAACACACGAATCGAATTAAAATGTCGACTACTGATACCAAATTTGGCCAAAAAAGATGATTTGGTTTGATTAAGATTCTCACCACTCAATTTGCCCACTTTTTGTATTTGGGCAAAAAGTGAGCGTTCCACTTGTGATAAGTGAGCTGCACAATCAATCAGTGCATTTTCTATCTCTGGTGAAACGCATAAGCGTGTTTGGTAGGTGTGAATCAGTTCATCACCATCTGTTTTTGATTTTTTAGAGTTTTTTCTCATCATTTAATCCAGTAGCCGCTTTTTTCATATTATCCCTAAAAATGGCAATTAAAAATTGAGAGTCTTTTTTCCCAAAAATTGTTCCAATTAACCTACAATTTGAGAGTTTATTCTTGGTTACCAAGTTAAAAAATTGATTTTTATCGTTCAATTTCTACAGTTTTTCAACTGATTAAAACTATAAATTTAAAAAAAGGACGCAATCATCCCTTACCCATATTGGTAATCAAAAAAAATTGAGTTGAATTATTAGCTCAAACGAAGTTTAAGCTGGAAATTGAGTCTTCAATTTCCAGCCAACGTTCTTTAAAAACATAATCTTCTGAAAGTGTTAGGATTAGAGTACGTGCTCGACTAATCAATTTTGCCGGGACTTGAATAAGCCAAGCTCTCAGTGTGTGAAAAAACGGTAATGATTTCTAGAACATCTTGTACAAGCTCTTCCTCAAAACTAGTGCAGGATGGCGGAAATTTCCAGGCCACCTACACTCGAAGCAGAGCT
>CAYFOB010000823.1:0-1709 GCA_964344525.1 uncultured Thiomargarita sp. | reverse complement strand
ATACATGTTAACCCATTTGTTAACCTGTCAATATTTATCAATAAAATTTCTATCTAGGCAACTCTCAAATAATAAAGTACCAATTTCAAAAATGCAACAAATAAAAACCTGTAACTCGATGATCAAGTTTTTTTTCTTGACTTTTACATCAATTTATGAAACCCATGGTTTTAAACGACTTGTTGCCTATAAATTTCTAGGAAAATAACAATTGGCAAGAAAATTGCTAACCCGTTGATTATTCAACAATCCTAAATGTCAAATGCTAAAAACGTCGATCTAAGAGTGTAAGTTATCAGTGATAGAATTTTTTTAGGTTTTGCCAAAAAATAAGCATCAGATCACTGATAGGAGATAAGATCACTATCGCTTGGTGCTTTGCTTTAGGATTGCTTCAGTTTTTTAACATTTCTCTTGGAAAAAATGTTACTTATGTGTATATTGTCGCAGCATCACCAACAATAATGCCAAACTACTTCGTATTCTCGTTTCTAACCACGGCTCAGCATTATCATACCATGCTGAATAAAACGCGCTACGTCCTTCTTTTTCTAAGCGACATCCCGTTTCTTTATTATAACAAAATTGTGATTGAGCCAATATGCGATCCCGTGCTTGTTGCCATAACCATTGGTCAATCCAAGGGCGCACTGGTTCTAACAAATCTAAAGCCAAAGAGGGGCGAGCACGATAGGGAACATGCAGAAAACCTAGACTCAAATCTAAGCCATAACTGCTGGCTAAATGTCCCACACTGCTACATGCCAAAGTATAGCCTAATGACAACAATGCATTGACAGGATCACGCGGTGGGCGACGGTTGCGATCATTAAAGCGCCAATTTTCATCCCATAAGTTGCGCCATTTTGCAAAATACTCCTTAGATGCGCCACCTTCGATCCCCATCAAAACCGTTTGATCAGATGCTTGGTATACATGTTCTGTTAAAACCAATAAATCATTATTTAAATTATGGTAATTTAACCATGAAGATTGTTCTGTTATTTTGGCAGCGACAAATTTTTGCGCGATAGACAAGCGAATCTTTTCATCAAAATAAGCCCGATATTGCGCTTGTCGGAGCTTAAAATGACTTTCAACATGAGGAAATAAATTGACGCTATTTCCTTTGCGACGTCCAGGTAAAAGAATAACACTAACGCCAGCATTTTCACATTCCCGCAATAAAGCACTAGGCAAATCAATATCGCCGTGTACCACAATTCGGCGCAAAGCATATAAACCAACACGATGTTGCTTGCCATTTGGGTAAGTTAAACAAACCACTTGTGCCCGAGTGATTTGCAATTTTGAATCGCGATGATCAACTAACAAAGTCATAGCACCCATAAATTTATGCTCCTTTTGTACCGCACAAAGCGCTGCTTTGTACTCCAAAAAAACCGCAACTAAACCTGACAGGTTTTCAAAACCTGTCAGGTTTGCTACATATGTAGGGGGGGATTTTGCTAATTGCGTGCCCATAACGCCCGCAAATGAGAAACCAAAGATTCACTATTAGGCAAACGCTTGCCCAAAAATTTATATTTATAAGAAGAACGAACAACCTGCTTTTGATCCAGTGCCAGTCCTAACTTTTTCAACTGCTTTTCAGCCTGTCTTAATGCCTTGCGAGCGTGAACCTCTTTTTGCGCCAACACCAAGAACTCATCCCCCACGCGCACAAAAGGCGTTTTTTGCATAAACAC
>CAYFOB010000822.1:0-1711 GCA_964344525.1 uncultured Thiomargarita sp. | reverse complement strand
TATTTTTATTAAAATATCATAATATTCTAATTAACTAACTTGAACATCGAGTATCCATCATTTAAAAAATTGTTTTATGCTGTGATTTTGTTGTATATATGAACCATGAAACCTTGTTGGTGGGTACTATTTCTATTTGAAAAATAGTATTTCTTTGAGTTTCAAAACATATATTCATTAAAATCATTTTTATACCAAACAGCCAAATCGCATTTGGAGAAAGCCAAGTTAGTTCGGTTTGGCTAATGCATTTGAGGATAACGTTGATGGAATTCACGAAAAAAGTTGCCATAGCAATGGCAATGGGTGGTTTGTGTGTGAGCGGCACTCAAGCAGCAGTGACACAACTTGAAGGTCAGGCGGGCGGTGGTATTGTTCCATGGGCGCTGTTGTCAAGTGGGACACCAACAGTTTCTTCGAGTTGGGTGGACACTGGTGATTTCACATTAAGCAGTGTGGCATTGCAAGCTTCATTTGCTAATCGGGTAGAATTGTCTTATGCACAATTGGCTTTTGACACGGGACGACACCCAGCGCACGATGAGAAGGGTGAGAGCATTTTTAATAAAATTGACCTTGATGTGGTAGGTCTCAAAATTCAAGCGCTTGCTATGGATGGTGCTTTGCCTGCCGTCACTGTGGGTCTTCAATACAAGAAGGCGAGTGGTACTAACGATTTTGAGAAAGCACTGACAAAGTGGGGGGCTGATGACAGCGGTTTGGATTTTTACCTTGCTGCAACGTCGGTGTTCCCGATCGGTGAGAGAAAAATGCTGTTGAATGGTACCATCCGCGGAACCAAAGGCAACCAAATGGGTATTTTAGGTTTTGGTTCTGCTACTGATGATAGTTATGAGGCACAATTTGAAGGCTCGGTGGGTATTTTTCTTCATGAGAAAAGTATGTTGGGTGCGGAATATCGCATGAAACCCGATAACCTTGGGCGAGATTCAGAAGATGCTTGGGCAGATTTGTTCTTTGCCTACTTTCCAAACAAAAACATGTCGCTGGTAGCTGCGGCTGTATTTCTTGGTAATATTGCTCCCAGCAATCATTACACCTCGGGTGGCAACGATTTTGGTCATAATCAACGCGGTTTGTACCTGCAAATTCAAGCAAATTTCTAACGTAATGGGTGCCATTAATTTCACTTCATTGAGTCAATTGACAAAAAGTGAATGTTTTTGATTTTCAAAAACTCTATTTATCGCTTTTGAAATAAAAGCGATTACACCCATCAATACCCCTCATTTCTTTGTATTGGGCTTTATAGCTCAATCGAAGATGAGGGGTATTTTTTTTTGTTTAGGAACATGCATGAAATAATCTGAACTGTGATTTATGTGATTGATCTGATTATTATGAGGGTGTTGATTGCTTCTTCTGTTAATATGATTTCGTACATACTACCACTCAAGTCCTAGTTTAGTTGCCACTTCCTGAGCAGAAATGGTTTTATTAACCGCATGTTTATTAGTTAATGAACGCTCCAGCCTACTTTTGATTTTTCATGTAATTCCAAGCCTTCATCAGGATCTCCAAGTACATTTAATACGGTTTGTTCAACCTCACTTCTTATCAATTCCCGTAGTTCATCAACCTCTTTAGGTGATTTTTGATAATACGCCATCAAAGTAGATTAAAATACTATTTTAATTATTACTCGATGTTCAAGTTAGTAAATAAAAATATTATTAAGTACTAATATAGG
>CAYFOB010000821.1:0-1712 GCA_964344525.1 uncultured Thiomargarita sp. | reverse complement strand
GATTTTTTCAAGGCTTTTCCGTCAAAGTGGCAGATACCCATGGCATTGTGTACACGCCACAGCCCATTGTTGATTTTATGGTGAAATCAGTCGCCGAAATTTTACAAAAAGAGTTTGGCAAATCTTTGACAACGAAAGGCGTACATTTTCTTGATCCTTTTGTGGGCACGGGTAATTTTATTGTCCGTTTGATGCGTGAAATTGCCAGCCAAAGCCGTTTGGATTTAAAATGTAAATATACTCATGAATTGCACTGTAATGAGGTAATGTTATTGCCCTACTACATCGCCAATATGAATATTGAGCATGAATATTTTGATTTAATGGGCAAGTATCAACCTTTTGAGGGCATTTGTTTAGCAGATACGTTTGAGCTGGCAGAAGGTCAACAAGTGGACATGTTTGCTAAGGAAAATACTGAGCGGGTGAAAAAGCAACAATCGACGGATTTTTTTGTGATTATTGGGAATCCGCCTTATAATGCTGGGCAAATTAATGAAAATGATAATAATAAGAATCGTAAATATGACACGATTGATGCGCAGGTAAAAGAAACTTATAGTAAAGATTCTAAAGCGACTAATAAAAATGCTTTAGTTGATCCTTATGTTAAGGCGATTCGGTGGGCATCTGATCGAATTGGGAATGAGGGTATTGTGGCTTTTGTGAGCAATAATAGTTTTTTAGATGGTGTTGCCTTTGATGGAATGAGAAAGCATTTAGAACAGGATTTTTCTAAAATCTACCATGTCAACCTTAAAGGGAATGCTCGCACATCAGGAGAACGTCGTCGTCAGGAAGGCGGAAATGTTTTTGATGATGCTATTCGTGTAAGTGTTGGAATTACATTTTTTATTAAACAGAAAATCTCAAAAGAGGTTGAAATTTGGCTTTACTCAATTGACGATTATTTGAAATGTCGTTGCTGATAAAAACCACATTTGGCTAACTGAGGGCTTGCATTCTGAGTTTGATGAATTTTTACCATTAGGCACACCAATCGCTAAAAAGGCTAAAGAGGTTGAGGGAGTTATTTTTAAGCTTTATGGGCGCGGTGTTGGTACAAGTCGTGATGCTTGGGCATATAATTTCAATCCACAAGTGCTTGCTAAAAATATGCAGCAAACAATTGATTTTTACAATCAGCAAGTTGATGATTGGCTTGAGAGAGAGATTCAAGATGCCAGGGTTGATGATTTTGTTGTGTATGATGATAATCTGATTAGTTGGGCTGTCAGTTTAAAAAACTCTTTGAAACAGGGACATAAGTCCGTTTTTTCAACAGAAAAAATCAGAAAATCTTTATACCGCCCTTTTACAAAATCATACCTGTTTTTTGATAATGTTATGAATAACGAGGGTAGTCTTTTTAAACAGATACTACCAACAACCAGCACTGAAAATGAAAATCAGGTGATTTGGTTAAAAGTCGGTAGTGCTTGGCCAATATTTGCATTGATGGTTAATGTTATACCTGATCTTTTACCCCAAAGTGGTACTCAATGCTTTCCTTTCTACACCTACAACTCAGACGGCACCAACCGCACAGACAACATCAGCGATTGGGCATTAAACCACTACCAACAACATTACAAAGACACCACCATCACCAAATGGGCAATTTTCTATTATGTCTATGGCTTATTACACCACCCTAGCTATCGCTCAAAATACGCCGCCAACCTCAAACGCGAGCTGCCACGCCTACCAAT
>CAYFOB010000820.1:0-1725 GCA_964344525.1 uncultured Thiomargarita sp. | reverse complement strand
TTTTGCTCTGGCACAATTGTTAAACCATGCCCTGGTGCCGTTTCCCACATCACATACTCTTTGCCTATTGCCCATTGTTGCAATGTCGTGCTATGTGGACGATTTTGACTATCCTTAATTGTTGTGGTAATTTTATAAGCTTAATTTATCAGCCATCTCCTCTTGTGACCAACCTTTTGAGTGGCGCATAAAGCGAATTTTTTCGTGTACTTTCATGATAAAGTTTTGCTCGGTGAATTAGTAAAAAGCGATATTGTATGTAGGAAACGCCCGACGCATAACAAATATTCATCAGGCGTACCCTCCTCAACAGATTTCAAACCAGCTCATCAAGGTTCGATTGGTTAAGTCCTATTTGGGGCAGGTAAATTAAGGTGATATTGTGCGCTTATTGTTTGCGCGATTTTTTGCAATTTTTCCAAGTATTCAACTTGGGTTAATTGGCTATTTTCCTGACAGCATTGTTCTTTCCATTTTCTTACCTCAAGTAAAGACGAATCTTCTGGATATTTATTCATCATTAGAAACCTCCATTGGCGTAATGCCAACTGATGAGCGCGTCTAATTCATAAACACTCGCCACCGCAGCATGTTTAGAATCAGCAATAGCACGAGGTGGCAAAACCTTTTGCGCTAAATATTTTTCAGCTAAGTTTAATATAGTCTGATTAATTTCTAATTTTTGAGGTTGGTATTCAGCAATTAAGCCAAATAGTAATTCCTTTTTTTTCTCAGAGGCTTTAGCAATCTCTTCAAGCACAATATCTGAAATAAAGATCTGATGTTACGCACCGAGCTTCTCAAAAACTGGATAACAGTTATCAGTTATCAGTTATCACTAAACTAACTTTCCCAAAAATAGTGCTTTGAGTTTACTGATAACTAATAACTGATAACTGATAACAAAGATTGATTTATCAGTTTTATTTGGTTGCAGAAGTACCGTGCGTAACATCAGTAAAGATGTCATACACACCTTGTTTCACTTGTTCAAAAAACTGTTTGCGTTGCTGCTTTTTTTTCTGGCACATCATCAGCAAAATAAAAATTCCAAGTAGAAGTTTCCAGGTAAAGTTTGATAAATTTGCTCATGTTGATTTCATTTTGTGAGTGAGAAAAATAATATGAATATTATATTGCTAAACCCATGACTTTCCTTTAAATATTTACAATGTAAAAAATCTGGGGATAGGCGTATCAAAAATCAAATGCTCAATAAATTGTTTGGCGGCTCCAATATCACTTTTTTGGGACTATTTTTTCATAAGACTAATAATGTCCTTTAGATAAGCAATTTCTTTTTCGAGATAAGCAATTTCTTTGTTCTTTTGTTGCAATAACAAATGCGCTTTTTCTAATTCATGTTCATTTTTAGCATCTGAAAAATCAGTTGATTGTATTTTAATAAAATGATTATTGTCACCAGCCAAATAAAAAACATTTTTTTCACCAAAATTAAATAACTCTGGCAATTCCATCTCAAAAGCCTCTGCAATTTTCTCAAGGCGAGACACTTGCACATCGGTTTCGCCCCGTTCAATATTCGCATATCCATTCACAGACATATCTAATTTACCAGCCATATTCTCTTGCGACCAACCTTTTGAGTGCCGCATAAACCGAATTTTTTCATATATTTTCATAATACACATCCTCAGTGTGGAAATCATCAGTATTGCTTGGTGGTTGGGTAAAATCTTTGTTTGTTAGAATACGCAGCGTTTA
>CAYFOB010000819.1:0-1733 GCA_964344525.1 uncultured Thiomargarita sp. | reverse complement strand
AGTAATCGCTTTCCGTTATTTATGGTTTTGGAACAAAAATGCGTAACATCAGTTATGAAAAAGAAACTCATTAGGAGTCCAAACTTTAGTTTGGGACTGTTATTTTACACATTGATTCAAACAAAAGGAAAATGAACATGAAAATTTTAGGAACTCGTGGAATTACTTATGCCGTTAAAAACGGAAAATTCCATTGTTTTAGTTGTGCCGCTCAGCAGCTTTATAAACGCAAACGAGTACGTCGTTTTTTAGCATTGTATTTTATTCCTTTAATTCCACTTGATTTACTGGGAGAATATGTAGAATGTCAAAATTGTAAAAACACATTTAATCTTAAAATCTTAGAATATGATCCTCAGGAACAAGCTTTTACTTTAGAAGCTGAATATCAGATTGCAATTAAGCGTGTGATGATTGAAATGATGTTAGCTGACAAAGTCATTGATGATTCTGAAATGAAAATGATCAAAAATATTTATTATAGAATTGCAAACACCAATCTGTCAGATGAAGAAATTCGTCAAGAAATTTCAAACGTGGAAAATAGCCCTGAGGATTTTTTCCAATATTTAACATCCCTTGCAGGCAAACTTAATGATACCGGGAAAGAATCTGTCATAACCGCGGCACTTTATGTGGCATTTGCTGATGGCGAATTTGTAAAGGAAGAAAAAGCGACCATTCTAAATATTGGATATGCGTTGGGCATGCACAAAAAAGATATACAATGCCTAATCAAATGTTTTGAATGGTCAATCACATTTTTTTCTTGGAGATTTCCTCAAAAAATTGACTAACAAACAACAAAAACTATCTCAAGAACTACATCATAATACCCGAAAATTTCCAGTTCCAAGACTAAAACTATAGTATAATAAAACACAATGATTTCAAAAAAACCTCATTCACAAGCGGCAAAGCAACGCTTTGCCTTTGTTTGAAAAAATGCTGATGACCCTAAATAAAAGGCATGACCAAAAAAGGAAATTGTTTTCACCCTTTCCCATTTTGAACCCTGCCAAAACAATGGAGAACCCCATGCTAAACCTGAAAATTCCTTTATTTTTTGTGTTACTTTTGTTATTTTTTAGTGCTTGTGTGACTGTTCATGTTGAATTTCCCGCAGCCCAAGCAGAGCATGCTGCAGGACAAATTGTTACCAACGTGCATGGTTCAACGCCCGCTGCGACTGGTTTTAGGGCCATGGGAACAACGATGTGTGCGCCAGAAATTGTGGATGCCCCACAACCCACAACTGAATCCAAACTGGCACCAGCATCGTACCACTTAGCATATTGGCTTGAAATCCTAATTCCAACCGCCTCTGCAGAGGAAAGTATGAAGATTTCACCCAAAGTCGAAACCCTGCAATCCAACATGGCAAAAAGGTATCAAAAGCTCGAACCGTGCTATAAAACGGGCGCAATAGGCTTAACTAACGATGGTTTTATTGCCCTACGTGACGATACCCAAGTACCACCGGAAAGTCTTAACAATCTCAAGACCTTGGTAGACAAAGAAAATCACGATCGTTCAGAATTATACCGCGAAATTGCGATAGCAAATGGTCATCCTGAATGGGAAAAAAAAATGGGTGAAATATTTGCAAAACGTTGGACACAAAATGCACTAACAGGATGGTGGTATCAAGATCAGGATGCTCAGTGGCAGCGTAAACAATAACTACAACTCGATGTTCAAGTTAGTAAATAAAAATATTATTAAGTACTAAT
>CAYFOB010000818.1:731-1739 GCA_964344525.1 uncultured Thiomargarita sp. | reverse complement strand
AATCACATCTATTTTTTGATCTCCTATTAGTGATTTAAGTAGAACTAAGAAATCTATTCTTTTTTTAACGCCATCCAACTCCCTATTTTTTGACAATATATATAAGTCAATATCTCCACCGGTTCTGGAAGGATCAATTCTACTGCCAAACAGATAAATTTTCGAGTTGGGAAAAAACAATTCTTTAGCCTTTAAAATCGCTAAGATCTGATTTTTGGATAGTCTCATAAAATTTATTTATCTCACTTTTGGTCTCTTCATATATGTTTGAATACATATTGGTTTTAATATAATCTAAAATTTCTTTAAATATCTGAATAATTTCTAAGCCCTTTGTTTCAAAAAGGTAATTTAGAAGTTCTATATCACTATTTATATCGTCTAAATATTCGTGAGCCAGAGAGTTTCTAATTTCTCTCATTGATTGCCAATCAGTATCATCACTGATAATACCATATTTTTTCATGGTATTTAAGATTTCCAAAATAGGCTTATTAAAAACCTCAGTTTCACCTATATTTGCTACTATAGACTTAAAAAGCTTACTTCCCATATCATCTTGTAGTTTTTGAAATCTATAGACGAATTGATCGATATGTTCTATCTCTTCATCAGATAGATTGTGATATCCTGAAGTCGTTGTTAAGGGAAAAAAATCCTTCATTTTCCCTCTTGCATATAAGACTCTATAAGAGTGTCTGATTGCTAAACGAATATTAAAATTCAGTTTATCCTGTTCCATAATGAGTACCATTGTTCGGATATTGTAAATATTTCTCAGAAATAAATGGTGCCATATTCCAGCACAGAAAAAGTGGTTATAAAGTTTTTATGTTGACTGATCAATGCCATTAAGTTAAGGATGCATTCGTTTAAATTTTTGTACAAATTCTGGCAAAGTTAAAATATTTACTTTGGTAAGGGTTTTAAACGTGGAATCATAACATATTTGATAATCTATTTTAGATTTAACAGCTGATGTTACGCATTTTTGTTCCAAAACCATAA
>CAYFOB010000818.1:0-721 GCA_964344525.1 uncultured Thiomargarita sp. | reverse complement strand
TCCCAAGCAGGAGCTTGGGAACGAGGGGGCGGAAGGAGAGTGCGTAACATCAATCACTAACTTACCTATGTTTTCTATCTATGGGCAAGTTTGTGGACTTTCAAGTACTGATGGGTAAAAATTTTTTGTTTTGCTAAAGCCCATTTTTTATTGTCTCCTTTTGGGCAGGTTAAAACTGGGGTGGTGAAAATAAGGTTTCAATGGCTATCTCAAATTGATCCCATTTTTATTCCTACTTTATAAATCATTGATTTTAAAGGGATTAAAAATCAGAAATAAAAATAGGATCAAGTTTTAACGAGCTAATCAACCTCTTTTTCACCACCCCAGGTTAAAACCCCCACCTTTAGGTGGCAGCTTTAGCGCACTTTCGTATGTTACAATAGTCAAATGAAAGATTATAGACATGGGTCACATACAGCGTTTTCAATCCATCTACATATTGTTTGGATCACTAAATATCGTAAAAAAGTCTTAACTGGGGACATAGCGATTTTTGTAAGAGATGTTATACGTCATTTATTTCACAAATTACAAGTAGATATTTTAAAGGGTCAATTTTGAGCATCTTGTAGTTGCCATACATGACTCATCTGATTTATTCTCCTAAAAATTAATTTTTTTCCTCGTTCCCAAGCTCCCGCTTCACTGCCATTAAGTATTAAAAATTGATGTTACGCATCCTGTTTCTAAAACCCATGAATAACTACACGGATTACTT
>CAYFOB010000817.1:0-1746 GCA_964344525.1 uncultured Thiomargarita sp. | reverse complement strand
TATTTGAACTGTGATTTATGTGATTTTTATGATGATTTTTTGAGTGACATAAATCACAGTTCAATTTAAAGTGCCGGCAACCGTCTCAATTTAACATAATCCAACAAACCATCCAAATCCTCTTTGGTTGACCAAAGAACCCCTTTTTCCTGTATCAAAGTCATCGCTTTTGGGGCAAATCCCTCCGCTCCAAAAAACCAAACACGCACTAACTCAGCCTGTCGGTCTTTTCTCACCATTTCAGCTTTGTCAAGCAAAGTCTTGATTTCTTTCAGACCCACTTTGCGGCCAGCTATCCATTTACTTTCGCCCACCCATTGTTCTAGACCGGCACCGCCGTGAACATCAATCTCGCAACCACTACCCGGGCCTAATTTGTCTCTCAGCCTAACATAAGTAAAATCTGGCACTTCGAGGTCATTTTTCTGATGAAAAAACCGCCCCGGCAAGGTACATCGTTGAGCACTCAGCAAAATCTGAGCCATATAGACTTCGGCTAAATAGCCTTTGAGATCACTAATTTTTTTCTGTAACTTTTTGTATTCTATCTGTAAATCTTCTTTAACTCGCGCCGGTTCTTGTCTTTCAACCTCAATTTGGCCCCACACTTTGAGAAAATCCAACAAAATCGGATCATTTACTTTGCTAAACCAACCACCAAATTCTTTATAATCAATCAAATCACCTCGAGACAATTTGATCAAGACTTCTTTAATCCGTTCCAGCGGGACTTGTTGCCCATCTCGTTCAAATAGCTGTTGCTGAATCCGTTTCAGATCGATTTCTTCTCCTTTTTCTAAGGCGGATAAGTAAAGTACCCATTTGGTAATCCCATAATCATTAATGCGCTCAATCCAGCGATTGACTTGATCGGAAAGTTCGTTCCAGATAAATCCCGATGATAAATCAACGGCTAATAGGGTATTGAGTGTTTGCTCATCTGAAAGTGGCAGACCTTGCTTTGCCGCTTGTCTTACGACTGCTGTGAGATAAAAAGGATTACCCCCACAACGCTGTGCCACCACCGGCGCAATCTCTGGTGAAAGCGTGGCTTGATAGTACTTGGCCGCTTTGCCAGTCAGTTCGGCACCAAAATAACCCGTTAGACCTTCTATCGGCTCATTGTCAAAACGTCCAAATAACGAGCCTCGCCCTAAAATCTCCCGCGCTAGAATACTCATCGCTGAACCGGTGACAAAATGAGGACAAGTCGGTGATTCCACCGCTTCTTGCATATAACCTACCACGTCAAAACTATATTGTGGTTGTCGCGTGTTTTGAAATTCGTCTAGTGCAGGATGGCGGAAATTTCCAGGCCACCTACACTCGAAGCAGAGCTTCGATGAATGCATTCCCAAGCAGGAGCTTGGGAACGAGAATAAATAGGTTTTCTCGTTCCCAAGCTCCCGCTTGGGAATGCATGCCCCGAAGCTCCGCTTCGAGTGGCCTGGAAATTTCCGCCCTCCGGCACTAGGAACACGACAATTGTGCTATCATCATGATCTGAAACGTGGCGGGGATGACAAAGTGCCACTTGTTCAGGGAGAGTAATATCCTTTTCAAGCAGACCTTCAAGAAAATTTAAGCTTGATTTAAATCCCTTGGTGAGATTCAGTTTCTTATGAATAACTGATGTTACGCACTCAAGTTTCCAAATTTTTGACAAACCACAAATAACTACACAGATTACATTTAATAATTGATGTTACGCACTCTCCTTCCGCCCCCTCGTTCCCAAGCTCCTGC
>CAYFOB010000816.1:0-1747 GCA_964344525.1 uncultured Thiomargarita sp. | reverse complement strand
TTTTCTGAAAAGGTAAAGAGTCTTCTCTCATTTTTTTCCAAAACAGCCTCTTAGGTTGGACAGCATTGATGATAGCATCAAATAATGGCCATACACAGATAGTAGAAGTACTTTTAGAAAATGGCGCAGATATTAATGCTACACTAAATACTGGTGTAACATCATGTTACATAGCATCGTTAAAAGGCCATACTGAAATAGTAAATATACTTTTGGCAAAAGGTGCTGATATTAATAAGACCGATACTAAAGATGTTACTCCGCTGTTGATAGCATCACAAAACGGTCATACAGAGATAGTGAAGTTACTTTTACATAGAGGTGCTGATGTTGACGCAAGAGATAAATATCGTCAAACTTCATTAATCTTGGCTTCATTAGAAGGGAATGTTGAAATAGTGAAGATACTTTTAGCCAATGGTGCAGATGTTAATGCGAAATCAAAATTAGGCGGGACAGCATTGTTTGCTGGTGATTTTCACCCTGATATAGCACGTTTACTAAAAGCTGCCGGTGCCAAGAAATGACAAAAATTTCTTTTATAGCGTTAAAGGCAATAGAGTCAAAGACATTGCAATCAAGGGCATAAAATTGCTAACAAGGTAATGGGGCCTTAAACCAAAGAAAGAGGTCACGTTTGCTGTTCACTAGAAAAAACGTAATTACTTCCGAGCGTTACGAGCTAATTGTACAGCTTTAAAAAACTTTGTACATCATTTTGGTAACCACGTCTATATTGGGATGAAAGAGGTTTGTTTTTTATGGTTTCACCTATTTACCCAGATGAGCGAAAAAATTTTAAGTGGCTCTTAAAGAACTTGGAAAAATTATGGAATATTTTTATATTTTTTATATTTTTCTTTTTTCTGATAACTGCAATTTTTTACATTTTACTCCCTATTTATTTTTGGGATGGACTGTTTCTTTTACCAGTAGAACATAAGTGGGAAATGTTTTCTTGTCTGGGTAAGAAGTCTCTAAATCTTGAGGAAGGAGCAAAGGGCTTTACAATAAATTGTGGAGAAAACCTTTTTGTAATGAGAAAATATTCTCCGTATACGGATTCGTGGACGCTTGAGATAACTCTTACAGAACAAGGATTATGGTGTTATCAATATAAGGATAGCGGTTTTTGTCAATACATAACGGAATGAATATTGCTTAGGTGCCACCTAGTACTTCGATGGCTATTTCATCAAAAAAAAAATGCTAACATGTCTCTCAAGGCTATTAGCCAATAGATTCCTATTTTCCAACTTTTATGGGAAAACTAAACTCAATAACCAGCCGCTAAAGCTGCTGATTGTTAAGTTTTCATTATCATGTTTAAATTAAAAATATCTGGACTGAGTGAGGCTTTAGAGTTATCACAAGAGTGGGCAACACATACTGTCAGTTTGCTTGACCCTGATATTGATAAATTCCCTGAGCCAGTCAAACTCCCCACACCACACAGAGAGGCTTTGTTAAGACGTTACTATTTTTATGATTTAAGTCCAACTGATGTGTCGAATGAATATTTAAATTTAGTGGCAACGTCTGAGCATATTCAAGATATTTTGGAGTTTACAGCACCGTTAACATCTATTGATAAATTATTGGTTCATTGTCATGCTGGCGTTTCACGATCAACGGCTGTGGCTTGCGGCGTTCTTTGTCAGCACGGAATTCTGCCTAAACTGGCAATCAAATATGTGTCATTAATACAAGAATTGGCTTATCCAAACCAACATATCTTAACATTATT
>CAYFOB010000815.1:0-1747 GCA_964344525.1 uncultured Thiomargarita sp. | reverse complement strand
CCCTAAAATTTCAGTTATTTTAATAATCCGAAAACTTGAACGTTTGGAGTATATTGCCAAACATTCTCCGTGTTATCAATGTAGTCTTTGCACATCACACAAACAGCGCGGACTTTCAAGGAGCCAGTATTTTGAAAAAATTGATCAAGGGGAATAACTTGTTGCCCCATTAAGGCGCGACAAGGTTCATCCTCGTAATGGTGTCTGGAATAACAAAGATAAGAAATGCCCGCCTCAGCCAAAGCCTCAGCTAATTCACGAGTCAAAAAACTACCATTGGTAAAACAAGTGATTTCATTAAAATAGTCGCGTCCCTGTTGCACAAGATAAAGTACTTCTTGAGGGCGCAGCAAAGGTTCACCCCCACCAGTAATCACCAACCGCTCAGCCCCTCGTGAACGGGCAAATTCATAATAACGGTGGATATCCATGTCTAACCAATTATCGTGACGCAATGTACTGATAGAGGATTTTGAAAAACAAAATAAACAATTCAGATTGCAAGCCATGCGAACTGGTAGAACGCTACAAGTTAAAAAGCGGCATTTATCCCATTCAATCATGCTTAAATCCTTACCATTTTGAGCGCCTCACAAATCACGGC
The DNA here is from genome assembly GCA_964344525.1 of uncultured Thiomargarita sp. Lineage (GTDB taxonomy): Bacteria > Pseudomonadota > Gammaproteobacteria > Beggiatoales > Beggiatoaceae > CAYFOB01. The sequence continues at coordinate 1,143 of CAYFOB010000815.1, read as the reverse complement.
ACGCCGCGCAGGTGCGATATGATGCCATGCTGTACACAAATCATTTTCTGTTAAGCCAAATTGTTGCATAGTATCACGCGCACGTAACCGAATTTCACGTTGAGATGATTGTAAGGCACGGCGTAGCGGAAAACCCTGTTTTTCACTTTTTTGTAATGTTTGATTCAGTCGATTTAAACGTTCGAAGCTGTCTGTCAAAATATCATCATATACCAAACCACCTAGCGCCTCGCGCCATTCATGGTGGTTGACAATATCCTCACCCAATTGTTCAGCTTCTACCAGCGACAAAGTGCCAGGCACAAAAACGATGGTTTCAACATTGGGCAAACGCGAAGCCAATGCCACATAAATATGCGAAACGCCGGAATACCAAGGCTGTAATTGCAAGGGTTGCAGGAAAGCCAGTCGCCCAATACGCTCATAATCGGTGTATGGCTCTTGATAGGCGGCAGTTCGCATGTAGGTAATCGGTGTCACCGGACCTGCAAGTCTTTTTAACCCCTTTTCCAAAAAAGTGCTCATGGCAACAGGACCAATGTCTCGAAAGAGAATGGGCAAGGTTTCATCAGGGTTTAAAGGGCGCAAGGGAGCGCCAGTATGCCAACTGTATTGTTTTAAATTGTCGATTTGTGAGCTCATAACAGTTTATACTTTGGACTGTGATTTATGTGATTGCTATGATGGTCATACGCTTATTTTTTCATCAAATCAATAAACATTATCGTTCATTACAATTCAAAAAAAAACCATGTAGGGTGGAATTGCGTAGCAAATCCACCAATTTTTTCAGAATTCTGAAATCAACTCCCGAAGTCTTTGCCATTCTGGTAACCATGCCCACACATCAATAGGTGATGATTGAATACCACGCAGAATATGTTCTCTAAACACATAACATGCGGGTTGCGGGGAATCTTTAAAACCAAGCTTTTTTAATTCAGAGCGCATCATATAAAGCAAATCTTTGCCAGCAAAAAAAGTGAGATAATGTTTAAAACCTCTTGTTGCTAAAATTCTTTGACGAAAAGCATGTTTGCTACCAATAGGTTTAATGACACAACCATTTGGCACGATTTTGAGCAAAACTTGTATACTCGATGTTCAAGTTAGTTAATTAGAATATTATGATATTTTAATAAA
>CAYFOB010000814.1:0-1750 GCA_964344525.1 uncultured Thiomargarita sp. | reverse complement strand
GTATCAAATGGCAACTTATTCAACCCAATAAGAATAATATTTGGCTAACTGAAGGTTTACATTCAGAATTTGATGACTTTATTCCATTAGGGACAAAGAAGGCTAAAACAGAGGATAAATGGGTTGTTTTTAAGACTTATAGTCGGGGTGTGGCAACTTGCCGCGATGCTTGGGCATATAATTTTAATCTGCAAACTCTGGCTGATAATATGCAGAGTACTATTGATGCTTATAATACTCAGGTTCAACAATGGCAAAATTGGTTAAATAGCGAAAACAATCGTGCGATTTTTTCTAAATTAAAGGAAAATGAGAAAAGTGCTAAACTTGATGATTTTGTGTTGTATGATGATAGCCAAATGAGTTGGAGTAGGGATTTAAAATTGGATTTAAAAAGAGAAAAATTTTCTGAATTTAAACCGGAAAAAATCCGAGCCGCTTTATATCGCCCTTTTATTAAAACCAATCTTTTTTTTGATAGAATCATGAATGAAGAAGTTTATGTTTTTCCTTTCTTTTTTCCCACACCTTCTACAGAAAATGAAAATATGGTGATTTGTGTTGTCAATGTAAGCCAATCTCCATTTGTAATACAAATCATAAGGTATATCCCTGACGTTAATTTTGGAGGACGCCCAACTCAATGTTTTCCTTTTTACACCTACAACGAAGACGGCACCAACCGCACCGACAACATCACCGACTGGGCATTAAACCACTACCAACAACACTACAAAGACAACACCATCACCAAATGGGCTATTTTTTACTACACCTACGGATTACTCCATCATCCTGGCTATCGCTCAAAATACGCCGCCAACCTCAAACGCGAGCTGCCACGCCTACCAATGGCACCCAATTTTTGGGCATTCTCAAAAGCCGGTGAAAAATTAGCCGATTTACACCTCAATTATGAACAACAACCACCTTATCCACTCAAAATCATTGAAAACCCCAAAGTCCCATTTAGCTTGAAAGTGGAAAAAATGCGTCTGTCCAAAGACAAAACCAAGCTGATTTACAACGATTTTATCACTTTAGAAGGTATCCCAAAAGAGGTTTTTCATTACAAATTGGGCAATCGTTCAGCGTTAGAATGGGTGATTGATCAATACCGTGTTAAAGTAGACAAACGCAGTGGTATTGTTAATGATCCTAATCGCTCTGATGATGAGCAATATATTTTGGCGCTGGTGAAAAAAATGATGACGGTGAGCTTGGAAACGGTTAAAGTGGTTGAGGGATTGTTGGTGTATGATTATTATAAAATATGACACATCCTACTGATGTTACGCACTCATCCTTTGCCTCAGAATAAATTCTGAGGCTAAAAACTAAACACCGTGAAAATTTTAGGCAGCGATACAGACTTGAGCTTTTAGCCTTGGGATTTATCCCAAGGCGTGTTGGCTACAGGGCATTACCAGAGTTTAATATTTGGAATATACTTGAAGTGCTTAATATTATATATATTGCCTTGTTCTTTCAATTTATCCAAGGTCTCACTGTTTTGATTAATAAAATCAATAACAACACAAGTATCACATAAAATCAGTTGGCTCATAGTTTTTTATTCCAAGTTTGTTGACGTAATGTTTGGACATAGTGAGCCGCATCATTTACCTCAGCAAAAGGTTTCACATCATCTACATTTTCATCTGTCACCGGATAATTAATCATGGTTAAATTTAATAACTGATGTTACGCAGCCTCGTTCCCAAGCTCCCGCTTGGGAATGCCTGTGGCG
>CAYFOB010000813.1:0-1753 GCA_964344525.1 uncultured Thiomargarita sp. | reverse complement strand
CGCTAGAAGTCACTAACTCTGCAATTGTGCTGACCCCCACCAAAATCAAAGAATGGAGGGCATGATATTTTTTTTGATGATACATTTGACGAAATGTATGCATCAGCTCATTTAAAACAATCTCTGGTATTCCTTCAAATTCATCTATCACAAGCACGATAGATTTTGGCAAAAGGTCTTCAAAAAAGTCTCTCAGATCAACCTGATTTTTAATGGTTTGTTCTGATTTAATCAAAAGTCCTTTATGAATTTGCTTGTTTAAATCTTGATAAAATCGTTCCCTTGTAACGGTTTTCAAATCTTCAAAACTGATCAATAAAGGGGTAAACCCTTCTTCTTTAACCGCTTCAAGTAGCAGTTGAAAGTAGGTTGTTTTTCCACTTTGTCTGGGCGCAAAAAGGGTAAAATAGCGTCCTTTTCGCACTTTGACGGCACCTTCTGCGATTAAGGTTTCACGCATGACGGTGTAATGTAGTGAGGGATGACAGGGTCCAGTTGTGTTAAATTCACGCATTGTTTTCAGAGGTCTGTTGCTTGCGAAGGTAAACGTATATAAAACCGGCTCCCTTTGCCCAATTCACTTTCAACCCAAATAGTCCCCCCGTTTTTTTCCACAAACTCCTTGCATAAATTTAAGCCTAAGCCGGTGCCTTTTTCTTTGCCTGTACCAATTGTTGTATGACTCACATCAATTCTGAAGAGTTTTTCAATGTCTTGGGGAGTCATACCAACTCCAGTATCTGTAATCACAATTTCAACTTCTGTGTCTTTTTCTTCTGAGAGAACTTCCACTTTGCCCTCTTTTTCCGTGAACTTAATGGCATTTGAAAGCAGGTTTATAATGACAGTCTCAACCATGTGTTTGTCAGCAAAAACCGTGGTTGTTTCAGCAATAGAGGAAGTCAGGGTGATATTTTTGGCATTTGCGTTGCTGCTTGAAAATTCAATATTTTCAGCAACCAGTGATTTCAAATTGAACGCCATTGGTTTAGGCTCAAGTTTGCCAGTTTGTGAATTTGCCCAGTCTAAAAGGTTCTTTAACAAATCATAACCTTTACCTAATGAACGTTGAATCTGCTCAATAAATTTTTCTTTTTGCTCAGCATTCAATAGTTCTTTTTTGGTAACCAGTAGTGAGGAGTAACCATGTAACACACTGAATAAATTTTTTAAATCATGCGAAATGATGGAAAAAAATTTATCTTTGGTCGCATTGGCTTGTTTCAGTTCTTCTTTTTGTAAGAGAATTGTATCTCTTGCCGCTTTGAGTTCAAGATGAGTATTCACTCTCGCCATTAATTCTTTGGAGTTAAAAGGTTTAGTCACATAATCAACGGCGCCTAATTCCAAACCTTCAACAATATCCTCTTTTTCTGTTTTTGCCGTCAGAAAAATGATTGGAATCTCTTTTGTGGCTTCGTTTTGTTTGAGTTGTTTGCACACTTCAAAGCCATCCATTTCTGGCATCATGATATCCAGTAAAATGAGATCAGGCAATTTCTTTTTGGCAAGCGCCAATGCGCCAGCACCATTATTAGCAATGGCTGGTGTTAAGCCATTTTTCTTCAAAGTGTTTCCTAACACTTTGAGGTTTGGCGAACTATCGTCCACGACTAGGACTAATGATTGTTTGTTCATTGATTACCTCTTTGTAGGTTCAATGCCATTAAGTTAATAAAAAAAACTTTAAAAACAAATTATTATACTGTAGGTTGGGTTAGATTTTGTAGCTTTGCTGCAAAACGTAACCCAA
>CAYFOB010000812.1:0-1754 GCA_964344525.1 uncultured Thiomargarita sp. | reverse complement strand
TCTTTCTCGTTTTCTGAAAAAGACTTTTCATTTTTTCCAAAACAGCCTCTAAAAGGATCATATCTGGGATTAACTGCGCGGCTTTGCTTAAAGCTTCTTCTCCCTGGGAGGCAAAAGCTAATTCATACCCTTGGTTGCTGAGTACCCCTTTTAGGGCTTCACGCATGACGAATTGATCATCAACAATGAGAATTGTCGTTTTTTGTGTCATAATGAAAACACCATTCATCAATCAAAATAAGGTTCTTTTCCAAAGCGCTGCTTTGGACTCCAAAATGTTGTAAAACTTTAAGGCCTAAAACGTTGTTGTAAATCCCGCCCTGCAAAAGGTCAATTTGTGACTGTTAGTACAGGGCACCCAAACGGGCAGGTCCAAATTAACATATTTATTCATAAAATCGTAACATTTTTTTCACACTTATTTTACATATTACCCCCATAATCCCCCCACAACATTTAAACCTGACAGTTTTTTTTAAAAAACTATAGCAGAGGACAATATGATTAAAAACTGGAAAACAGCAACAACTACCATAGGCTTGCTCAGTGTGGCTATGGCAGCCCCCAATTATGCCGTCGCTGATGGAAGTTGGGCAGAGCGGATTAAATTCAAAGGCGATTTTCGCTATCGTTATGAATTCATTAATGAAGAAAAAAAGGAGGAGCGCCGTCGCAACCGTCTTCGCCTACGGCTAGGGCTCACAGGGCAAGTCAATGACACTGTGGAAATAGGTGCAATGTTCGCCTCTGGTGGTACTGATCCTGTCTCTACTAATCAAACCCTGGGCGATGAAGCTTCGACTAAAGACATTAGGCTTGATCAAGGTTACTTTGCTTGGAAGCCGATGAAGGGTTTAACAATCAAGGGTGGTAAGTTCCAAAATCCGTTTTACAAGCCTGTGAAATCTGAGTTGTTGTGGGATGCCGATATTCGTCCAGAAGGTCTTATCTTGCAATATGATAACGGCTTATTCGTCAATGCTGGTATTTTGGTTGTAGAAGAGCGCAAAACAAAACCAGATCCTTTTATAACTGCCCTTCAAGCTGGCTACAAGGCTAAGTTTGGTGAGACGAAACTGAACATGGGTGCCGGGTATTTTGATTATACAGAGATAAAAGGTTACGATGACCTAACCGTTGAAGGCAACACTGCGGATGCAAATGGAAATTTCGTAACAGATTACAATCAGTTGGAATTATTTGGTGATCTCACTCTGAAGGTGGGTGTGCCATTATCCTTTTTTGTAGATTATGTTCTTAATACAGCAGCTGATAATGTGGCAAAAGATGAAGACACGGGTTATGTTGTTGGCTTTAAAGTGGGTAAAGCCAAAGAGCCGAGCTCTTGGGATTTCCGGTACAACTACCGCGAAGTCAAAGCTGATGCTGTGTTTGGTGCCTTTTCCGATTCTGACTTTGTAGGGGGTGGCACCAATGGAAAAGGGCATGAACTGAATTTTGGCTACATGATCGCCAAAAATTGGAAATTTGCGGTCAGCTATTTTAATAATACTAAAAATATTAGGGACGGCGAAACGGAGAAAGATTACGAGCGTGTCCAAGTTGATCTTAAGTTTAATTTCTAACTAAACCTCTCAAGAGGGGAATCAAACCGTTGCTCGTCGCGGGTTATTCCCCTTTTGAGCATATAAACCTTTTTTAAAGCACTTTTCTTCTTCCTGCAATAACGGAAAGCGATTATAAGTACTGAACCATGAATTTTCATGTATTTTGGAGTCCAAAGCTTAGCGAAG
>CAYFOB010000811.1:0-1755 GCA_964344525.1 uncultured Thiomargarita sp. | reverse complement strand
TTGCAGCTTCTAGTTTATCCTCTCTTTGTCTCCTTGCCATGTGTGTTTTAGTGTGCTTTGCATTTATAAATATTGTGTGCAGAATATAAATGTTTAAATATCTCAACATTTATTTTTGATTTCATGAGAAAAGCAATCGCAACTCTTGCAATTCCAGTTCTGCTAGCTCTTGGGGGAGGATATTGTAATAACCTTGCCAATAGAGGCCCTGTTGCCCAAGCTGACTCAACTGCAGAGGTTGATGAACCAGTTGATCCCATCACGTCAGCTATGCGTATGTTAACTGAATCATACGGGTCACAATGTCGTCGTCTTCCACATGATATTCAAAAATTACATCAGGGGTATGATTCTTTGTTGTTTCACCTTGATGGGATTGGGGTAGAGACTAGTTCTATTACACATCTTAAAGAAATGGCAAGCACTGAAATGGAAATCTCAAAAAGACTTGCTCACAACTGCAAGGACAATAATGATTACTTTCAAGCGCATAGATCTGCCCAAGTGGGTATTGGTTATATTACTGCTGCGTATGGTGTGGCAGTTGATCATGTGGAACTTGTTCGTTTCCCAGTTGATTTCTAATGTTGACCTTCGAATCTGTCCTTAAGCTGATTTTCTCCATTGGTTACAGCTACAAAATGGAAATATTTAAATAAGTGTAGCTGTAAATATTTTACATGGTTAAAATTATAACTCGAAAAATAAAAGGAAGGAAATATGTGTATCTGGAGCAAGCAGTCAGAATGGGTGCAAGGGTTCGTAATATTTCACACTATCTTGGATCTGCTAAGAAACTTACAAAAAAAGAGATTGAACAAGCTAAAAAGCAATTTCTCAAAGAACTTGATCAACGAAAAGCAGTCCTTAGCACAAAATTCTTGACAACCAAAATCAAGCAGCTTGAATATCCTCTTACACATGAAGAAATGGCAAAAATAGAGGTGATGAATTCTCAATATGGTGCTATCCTGCAGAAAATACATCCTAAAAATAAAGAAGATATTGACAAGCGCTTTATTGCAAACTATGTCTTTGAAACTAATGCTCTAGAAGGGAATTCTTTAACTCTAAAAAATGTTGCAGAAATTATTTTTGAAGGAAGACTCAGTCAAGGAAAAGATTTACGAGAAGTGTATGATGCGCAAAATGCATACAACTCTTACCTCTTTCTTCAAAAAACACGAAAGCCACTGAGTGACCAATTTATTATTGCGCTGCATACTTTGCTTATGAAGAATATTGATGATCGTTTAGGATATCGAACTATTCCAATAATTTTATTGGGCAAACCACAGAATTATCTCACTTCTGCTTCAGATGTTCCTGGATGTATGGATTCACTTCTCAAATGGTATGAACAAAATCAAGAAACTATGCATCCTTTAGAACTTGCCTTTAAATTTCATGCCAAATTCGAGAAAATCCACCCGTTTTGTGATGGTAACGGCAGAGTTGGTCGTCTCTTGATAAATTACATCCTTTTAAGAAAAGGTTACTTTCCGATAATCATTCGAAAAACACAGCGTAACCAATACATTAAAGCTTTGGAATCAGCTGACAGAAAGAAATGGGTTTCCCTCATGCGCTTTGCTTTGAAAAACTATAAAAGAACATTTCGCCAGTTTTTTGAAGTATACTACAAACATGTTTAAGTTAACGCTACATCCATGGGGAATTGTCTTTTCTGTAGCTGTAACTCAGTACCCACCTTGGGTACACTTCTTCATTCTTGCATTACACTTAAGACCTTCA
>CAYFOB010000810.1:1482-1757 GCA_964344525.1 uncultured Thiomargarita sp. | reverse complement strand
ATAATTCGCTGTAATCTGCCGTAGCTACTCCCACAAATAACCCTGTTTTGGTACCAGATAAATCCGATGGCTTATAGCCAGCATCTTCAATGGTTTTCCACACGGTTTCTAAGAAAAGTCTTTGTTGTGGATCCATCAATTCTGCTTCTCGCGGTGAAATGCCAAAAAACAGTGGATCAAATTTATCTACTTCTGGCATGAAACCGCCCCATTTTGCCTTTGTTTTGTTAGCTTCAACACTCGGATCACCATAGCAAGCTTGCCAATCCCAACGA
>CAYFOB010000810.1:0-1430 GCA_964344525.1 uncultured Thiomargarita sp. | reverse complement strand
CTTTCTAAATCCTCAGATTGTGGCATCACACAGCTCATGCTAATAATTGCTATTGGCATGTGACTCGAAGAATGCACAACTTTTTCAAGGGCAGTCACAGGTTCGATAAACCTATTTTGCCATTTGGCTTTTTCTATATCAGCTGTTTCTTGTATCTGTGATGCGGTGGAAACGGCCTTTAAACTATCGTTATAGTAGTCAAGTAAACGCTCTTGGTATTCACTACACAGGTATTGAGAAAAAGCGTCAATGGAAGGATATTCAAAAAAGACAGCAGGCGTGATTTCTAGTTGATATTTTTTGTTGAGCCTATTGGCCAACTCAGTAAAACTAATTGAGTCAAAACCATATTGACTAATATTTTTATCAATAGCAATCTGGCGCGTTTTTATTTTGGAAATCGTGGAAGCGATAACTATTAAATCTTGTTGGAGTTTTTCCAATAATTGCCCTGTATCTGTAGACATTTTTGAAGTAGACACAACGCTCTGTGGTAGCTGTTGCTCTTGAAGTCCTAACATTCTCCTGATCTTTGAACGATTGCCTTTTACAACTAGGAATTGGCTGAACTCCAATGCAAGTCCTTGGTTAAAGCTTTCTAACCCCGTTTCTGTAGAAATAGCTTGTATTCCCATAGTGTTGGCAAGCCACTTTTTGCTTTGTTCATCAACCTGCAAACCACCACTTTGCCATAAGGGCCAATTTATGGAAAGTGTTTTTCCAAAACGTTTTTGGGAAGCTCTAAGTTCTTCACGCCATGCTGTAAAATTATCCATAAACCCATTGGCATAAGCATAATCACACTGCCCCACATTTCCCATTACAGCTGCTATAGAAGAAAACAGTACAAAAAAGTCCAAAGGCTCATTTTGGGTGGCTTCATCTAAATAAATCGTGCCATAAACTTTGGGTGCTAAAACCTCTTCCATCTCTTCTGGGGTTTTCTTACTAACCAAAGCGTCTTTAATCACCCCGGCACTGTGAATAATACCATTTATTTGGTTAAAGTGGGATTTTGTTTGGACAATTAGGTTTCTTACTTCGTCGCGTTTAGAAATATCTGTTTTGTGGTAGATAACTGATGCACCCAAATAATTAAGGAATTGAATTTTTGCGCTTTGTTCTGGCTTTAAGTCAGAACGTCCCGTCAACATCAATTTAGCTTTATAGTTTTTGGCTAAATATTCCGCAAAAATAAGTCCTAAGCCACCAACTCCGCCTGTTATCAGGTAAACTCCGTTTTGTTTTAAAATTGGGAGTGTATCCTGTTCCGCATCAAATTCTTGTAAACGTTTGACCCAACGTTGTTTGCGAGAATAGCGGATATCAACACCATCGTTTGTTTGAAATTCGGGCAAAAGCCTATCAAGCACTTGATCCAAAGTGGGCAAAGCGATTGTCTTGTAAATTAACTTTGGATTTTCTAAACG
>CAYFOB010000809.1:0-1766 GCA_964344525.1 uncultured Thiomargarita sp. | reverse complement strand
CGAAGCTCTGCTTCGAGTGTAGGTGGCCTGGAAATTTCCGCCATCCTGCAGTAGTAGATTTTTTTATGCTTGACTTGACTGAGAACAGGAAATAAATAAAATGAGTAACATTAAGCAAGATTGGCAAAAAATGCTTGAAGCAACCAATTTTTCACAATCCATGATGGCGCGTGATAAAGCACATCATACAGAAATACGCAATCTTCTGTTAAATTTTTTAGAGGTTCTTGATTCTCTGGATCGGCTGATTGCTTTGCAACAAAATGTGAGTGTAGATAATTTAGTTGCACTACGCCAGCAATTGCTTAATATTTTCAACAAAACCCAAGTTTCTTTTTATGACACCGTGGGACATCCCTTTGATCCCATGAAACAGGAAACGATTGAAACTAAAAAGGATACCACGGTGGAACCTGGCACCGTCATAGAAGAATTGCGACGCGGTTGCGAGTGGCAAGGCGAATTATTGCGTTATGCACAAGTGATTGTTGCAAAAGATAATAACTAACTGATGTTACGCACCCTCGTTCGCAAGCGGCAAAGCGTTGCTTTGCACTCCAATAAATTCAGCGTTTTTTTGGAGTGCAAAGCAACGCTTTGCCGATGTGAGAATCAAAGTGCGTAACATCACTAACTAAGAGGAGAAAACCAAAATGAGTCACTCAATTGGAATTGATCTAGGCACAACCAACTCAGCCGCCGCCATTGATGAGGCTCCGCGCGCTGTGCGTATTTTACCTACCCGCATGAATAAAGCACTCACGCCCTCAGTCGTGAGTTTTCGTAAACCTGGTAAAAAACGAGAGGGGCAAATTCTCAAGGGACAACCCGCACTCAACTATGCCGTCAATGCCCCAGAACAAACGATTTTTTCCATCAAACGCCTGATGGGGCGAACAATTGATGATCCAAAAGTAGCCGAAGTACGGAAACGCTACCCCTATACCATAGAGTCAAAGGATCGGGGTGTACGTGTGAAACTCAATGACACTGTCTACACCCCAGTAGAGATTTCCGCCATGATCCTCAAGCAAGTTGTTGAAGATGCAGAATATGCGTTAAATGATCAGATCAGCCACGCGGTGATTACCGTACCCGCTTACTTTTCTGAAAATCAGCGTGCGGCGACTCGTGAGGCTGGGCAACAAGCTGGTTTAATCATCAAAAAAATTATTGATGAACCCACCGCTGCGGCTATCGCTTTTGGCATGGATATCAAAGCTGAAGAACGCCATCGGGTACTGGTTTATGACTTAGGAGGTGGCACTTTTGATATTTCAATTATCCAAATGGTTAACCAACAATTTCAACAGTTGGCGAATCATGGCGATATGTGGCTGGGTGGTGATGATTTTGACCTCAAAATTGTTGATCTCATCATTGACTGGGTCAAAGAGGAATATGATTTGGATTTCACTGAGATCGAGCGTTTTCTGGAGCAAACTCAACAGGAAGCGAAAATAGAAGAAAGGGAATTTGATTTAGATTTTGCTCTCTCTGAGATCAAGCGTTTCTTGGTGCTGGCTAAACAGGAGGCGGAAAAAGCAAAAATTATATTAACGGGTCAAGATGAAGTCGATCTCATCATTCCAGCCGCTATACGCACACATGATGGTAAGGTGTTAGATGTGAACATGGAAATCACGCGGACACAATTTGATAAACTGATCCAACCTTTGGTGGAGCACAGCATCGATCTCGTCCGTGAAGCCTTAGAGGCTGTTTTGGAAAAAATGAAAAGTCTTTTTCAGAAAACGAGAAAGATT
>CAYFOB010000808.1:0-1772 GCA_964344525.1 uncultured Thiomargarita sp. | reverse complement strand
CTTAGTGCATATACACAAGGTTACTAGTGCAGGATGGCGGAAATTTCCAGGCCACCTACACTCGAAGCAGAGCTTCGATGAATGCATTCCCAAGCAGGAGCTTGGGAACGAGAATAAATAGGTTTTCTCGTTCCCAAGCTCCCGCTTGGGAATGCATGCCCCGAAGCTCCGCTTCGAGTGGCCTGGAAATTTCCGCCCTCCGGCAGTAGTTAAAGTTTTTTTTGACAGCGAAATGAAAGCACCTCACGCAATAGGAAAACGCTATATCAGTTTTAACTTGGGCTACTTTAAAACATGAGTGAACTTGATGACAAAATTTACAACAAAATTGTGTTTTTATGTAAAAAAGCCGATAAACATGTGGAATATGATCTATTTCAATCGGCAATTAAACTTTATGTAGAAGCGTTAACATTATTGCCTGAACCTATTACAGATTGGGAAGCATCAACTTGGATTTTAACAGCTATAGGTGATGCTTATTTCAATATGAACGATTTTGAAAGAGCACAACAACCACTTATTGATGTCATGCATTGTCCAAATGCTATTGGAAATCCGTTTATTCACCTACGACGGGGGCAGGTGCTATTTGAATTAGGTGACTTGGAACGGGCAAAAAACGAATTAGCTACTGCTTACCTAATAGAAGGAGAAGAACTATTTAAAACAGAAAAACAAAAATACTTGAATTTTGTAAAATTGTTCCTAACCTAAATAATTAGGTGATCAATACAAAACACACTTCCCAAGCATTTTTCTCAGTGAAATTTGTAAATATTCTCTGATCTGTTGATGTTTAGGGCTTATACGCCATCACCAGAAAATTTACAACCTAAAAATGGCAATTAACATTTCACAAAATTGACGTAACATATTAAATATACACTGAAAATCACTTCCATTTATTGAAAATTTTTATCACCAGTTTGGTGATAAAAATGACAATAACAGGAATCAAATAGTTGATATTATTCAATGTGTTAAAGTTAAAATACATTTTTTAATTGCCATTTTTATGTACAATAATAAATTGTTTATCAACAAAGTTTCAAACTGAAACTAAACTTTTGTCCTGTACTTATACCAATTTTGAGTTGAATTTCATTTTATTATTAAATCAATTCATTTGCGTTTTTCCAAAAAACTTGGGCATTGATTAACACGCTTTTCAACTCAAAATTGGTATTAGCATTTTTTCAATACCTTAGCAAAAATTGTGTAAATAACATGAATGAATTGGATGATGATATTTATAGCAAAGTCATAATTTTAACTCAAAAAGCTGATAAATACTTAAAATATGAACAATTTCAACCTGCAATCAAATTCTACAAGGAAGCATTAACATTATTACCTGAACCAATCACAAATTGGGAAACATCAACTTGGATTTTAGCAACCATTGGTGATATTTATTTCTATATGGGCGATTTTGAAAGAGCACAACAATCACTTATTGATGTCATGCATTGTCCAAATGCTATTGGAAATTCGTTTTTTCACCTACGATTGGGGCAGGTGCTGTTTGAATTAGGTAATATGGAACAGGCAAAGGACGAATTAACTCGCGCTTACCTAATAGAAGGAGAAAAAATATTTGAAAAAGACCACCATAAATACTTGAACTTTGTCAAAATGGTATTAAGTAGCGAAGCATGAAGAGTATGATGATGCAGGCAACCTGACTCAAATTATCCATGCGGTTGGAACCGATGCTGAGAGAATGACAACGTTTACCTATGATGAACACCATCAACGGAAAACGATGA
>CAYFOB010000807.1:0-1780 GCA_964344525.1 uncultured Thiomargarita sp. | reverse complement strand
CTTCGCTAAGCGAAGTACTCCAATGACCGACAAAATCAAGTTAACAAAGTACTAGATTTTGACTTATCCTTTATTAAAAGTAATCCTTGTAGTTATTTGGGTTTTATTTGAATTTTCACAGGAAACCGATTATCATGCGTGAATTCAACACATCAGGCCCCTGCAATCCGGCCCTACACTACACCGTTATGCGCGAAGCATTAATTGCAAAAGGTACCGAAAAAGTTCAAAAAGGGCGCTATTTTACCCTTTTTGCGCCTAGACAGTCCGGAAAAACAACCTATTTTCAACTCTTGCTTGAATCCCTAAAAGAGGAAGGTTTTACCCCAATTTGGATTAGTTTTGAAAGTTTGAAAATGGTGGCAAAAGAGGTTTTTTACCAAGACTTAAATACTCAACTTCATGAACAATTGGCAAAACGTCAGATTAAATCAGAACAAATCATTAAAAATACCGTTGATCTTCAGAACTTTTTTCGACAAATTCAGCAACAATCTATCATTCTTGTCATTGACGAATTTGAAGGCATACCAAAGGCTGTTTTAAGTGAGATTATGCATGCTTTTCGACAAATGTATCATCAAAAAGAAGATCATGCCCTTCATTCCTTGATCCTTGTCGGTGTTAGCACAATTGCAGAGCTTGTGACATCAGAAGCCTCTCCCTTCAATATCGCAGAAGAACTTAAAATAGAATATTTTACCTTTGCTGAGGTCAACCAATTGATTGAGCAATATCAAATTGAATCAGGGCAAGAATTTGAAAAACAGGTAATCAAAGAGATTTATGACAATACAAAAGGACAACCAGGACTGGTTTGTGCTTTAGCGGCACATTTGGTTGAAAAGGTCAAAAATCGTACCATCACACGGGATGATTTTTTAGTGACTTTAAACTACTTTTTAAAATCAAAATATGACAAAAACATCCTAAACATTGTCCAAAAAGCCAAAGAAAAAAAAGCTTTTATGTGCCGTTTGCTCTTTGACGAAGAACCCATTGAATTTAGTGTCGATGTAGAAGAGATTGCCTATTTGCAGGCTAATGGTGTGATAGAAAACATCAATAATCATGTGGGAATCTTGGTGCCATTGTATAGCAAACGTATTATCACGGCATTTCGTCCTGTGATTAATGGTGAAAGCAAACACTACGAATTCGATGCCAGTGACACCTTTCAAGAATATTTGAAAGAAGATGGATTGAACATCCAAGCCCTACTCAACAAATATAGGCAATATATACGGAGGCGTGGCTTCAAAGCTTTTGACACAGAAAAATTAAAAGAAGGGGCTTGGCATTATTCTCTTGACGGTTTTATTAACTTTTTTATCGAAGCTTTAGAGGGACAAACGTTTATTGAAGTGCCATCAGGCGCAGGAAGAACGGATATTTTAATTGTTTATAAAAATCACCGTTACTTGATTGAAACCAAAATCTTTACCAACAATACCCTTTTTAAAAAAGGAAAAGGGCAATTGGCTGAATATCTGGAATCTGAAGGATTGGATGAGGGCTATTACGTCGTTTTTAGCAATAAGCATAAGGAAAAAGATGTGCTATATGAAGAACAAGAAATCAAGGGAAAACGCATTTATACTTATATTATCAGAACCTCTTTTTCAGCCCCAAGTCGCCTGCCAGTGCCAGAAAATTTGAAATTGACAGAGACTGAAAAAATTGCAGGACGCATGCTAACTATGGGGCTTTTGACAGATGAACAAATCAACCAAGCAACGGGGGTGAGCTTGGAAAAAATTGGCTATTTGAGAGAAATTAA
>CAYFOB010000806.1:0-1782 GCA_964344525.1 uncultured Thiomargarita sp. | reverse complement strand
GGCCTGGAAATTTCCGCCATCCTGCACTAGCCACCTGATGGCACGCCTGGTACCGCAAAAATGAAAGTGTTTTGGGATATTGTGTTAAGGCGGGTTGATCACCGACGCGGGTTTATCCGTGCAGGTCAAAACACCTAAAATGTCTGGATAATCAACAAAAAAAAGGATATCTTATGTACATATCAAAATCTGTAATAGATTCAATTTATCCTGATAAAGACGAATTTTTACAGCTTTACGATGAAAACGAATACCATACATTTAAATTAGAATGGTATTTGTCATGGCCTTCAATTTTTATTCCATGCATCCTAATAGGAATGGGGATTTATCACGATCATTTTAACTACAGCTTGCATGGATTATCTGTTGCTTTTTTATTGGTAGGGTGTGGTATGTTATGTATATTCTATGTGGCAAAAAGGCAAATTACTAACCAAAAAAAAGGGGATGGTTAATTCACCATCCCCGTCTTTATTTTATCTTACAAAAATAAAATAAAGATGCTGACATAGATAGGCTTTATTGGAAAACCATAGATCAATCCATTTAAATAGATCCATAATTCCCATAAAGCTATCAAGCTTAGTAACATCACCAGAACTAAAAACCATTCTGCAATGTTTTTCACTTTCTTATTCATAAATGATTGCTCTCTGTGACAGAGTAATCGCCTCACTGCCAGGTGGTGACTCACTTGGCAGCCCCTCCTTGATAACACTTATCTGTGCTTCAAGTTAAATACAATTGTACAATAAGATACATATCTAAGTCAACATTTTTAGCATATTTTTATGAATTTTTATGACTATTTTTCAACTATTGACATAAATACAGCCTGATATTATGATATACGTACTTTATATATCAAAAAGGCGCAGATATGGCTAATAACAATAGGCGACGGGAAAATAATTTAAAAAGACAAGATGTACAAGAGGCAATAGAAAAGTTAAAAAAAGAAGGGATCACTAATCCGACGTTGAGAGATTTACGCGCGACGCTAGGTAATCGTGGCTCATTTGATACGATTGCGCGGTTCAAAGCGGAGATTTTGGAAGGGAAGCCACCGGTTCAAACAAAGGGGGATTTAGCTGCACGGATTGCTACCCTAGAGTCGCTGGTAGCTTCACAAGCAAAGCAGATTGCTACCATCATGGAAGAAGTTGCTTACTTAAGAAGACATTAAGTCAGTTGAACATGCGAGCACGGGTCCTTCCAAAGCCCCCCCACATACGACGGGCGCGGACGCCCAAAGAGCCCGCCGCTCTATGCTCTATTTTCCCAGTGGTGATTTGAAATGAAAATTTTGCTGTAATATCAACGACTTACTGAAAATTAAATAACCTATGGTTATATCGCAAAAAAAAAGCCCCAGATGATTTTTCATCTGGGGCTTTTTTGTGCCTTTATTATTTTTTCAACTTTCCACTCAACAAAAACACCACAGCATCCTGAAACTCATTTTTAGTTTGGGAGTATAGGAGTCCTTTGCTGCGGAGTGTAGAAGTTCAATGAATCTTCCAAACTAAAGTTTGGACTCCTACCAAAAATTATAGCTTGGTAACCTTAAAGAGATAGGCGAATTGGCACTGGTATAAATTCGCCTATCTATAAAATTTGTTGTACTCACTATTCTAATGGCAAAAAATCCTCTCTCAGGATAAGACTAAGTACTTAACTGGCCGCGAAGCACTCCAAAAAATTCAATCGTATTTTTTCGTTCCAAGCGCAAGCTTTGCGACTATGGTTTGTGAACAAGAGTGCGTAACATCAGTTAAT
>CAYFOB010000805.1:0-1785 GCA_964344525.1 uncultured Thiomargarita sp. | reverse complement strand
CGAAAATCTGAACGTTCTGAGTATATAACCAAACCATTTCAGACTGAAGAGGTTTTGCTGCGAATCAATACCCATGTCACTCTTCGCAGCCAGCAGGAGGAGTTGGTGCAAAAAAATGCTGAGCTTACCAGGCTTAATGCAGAGTTCATCAAGATTAATGAACAACTCCAACAAGAAATTGGTCGCAGAGAGCAGGCGGAAAACACTTTGCAAAAGGTGTCAAGTAAACTTTCTGCTATTTCTCAGCAGGAAGCTGAGCGTTGGGGGTTTTCTGGTTTTATTGGTCAGAGCAAACCGATTGGTAGAATCATAGACAATATTCGTCGTTTGCAAGAGGTGGAAAAAACCAGTGTTTTGATACTCGGTGATAGCGGCTCAGGTAAGGAATTGATCGCCCGTGCCATTCACTTTGGCGGTGTCCGTGCCGAAGCGCCCTTTATTCCTGTCAATTGTTCTGCCATTCCTAATGAATTGGCGGAATCCCTGTTTTTTGGGCATATACGGGGGGCATTTACGGGGGCAATCAAAGATCGCAAAGGATATTTTGAACAGGCTGACGGTGGCACACTATTCCTTGATGAAATAGGCGATATGCCATTGCCATTGCAGGCTAAAATCCTGCGTACCCTAGAAGATAAGTGTTTAACACCAGTCGGTAGCAACCAAATGATAAAGGTGGATGTCCGTGTTCTTGCGGCCACCAATGTTGATATGCATACAAAAATAGCTGAGCGTCGATTTCGTGAAGACCTTTATTACCGGCTAGCGGCTTATACCATCACCGTTCCCCCTTTGCGTGAACGCAAGGAGGATATTGCGCTGTTGGTGGATCATTTTTTGTCTCTGTTCGCTGTGGAAATGGGCAGGAAAAAAGCGGTTTTGACACAGCAAGCGTTGATCGTACTAGAAAATTATCACTTTCCTGGCAATGTGCGGGAATTAAAAAATATTGTTGAACATGCCCTGATTAGCAGTGGTGGTCAACCAATTGAACCGGATCATTTGCATTTTCTAACGCCTACGCAACTTAAGGTTGAAAAAGTTGTTGAGCTTGCCCAACCAAATTTGAGTGACGAGGATAATATTTTGGATTATGTAGGT
Organism: uncultured Thiomargarita sp.; assembly: GCA_964344525.1. Lineage (GTDB taxonomy): Bacteria > Pseudomonadota > Gammaproteobacteria > Beggiatoales > Beggiatoaceae > CAYFOB01. Next base: position 684 of record CAYFOB010000805.1, on the reverse strand, counting down.
ACACATGGGAGCATCAACAATAAGCAGTGCCAAGAATTGCTACAGTTTGAGCATCAACGGGCATCCTATTTGTTGAAAAAAATGAATCGTGAGGGTTTGTTGAAGCGTGAAGGTGAGCGGCGTTGGGCTTGTTATCGGTTGCCTTGATTTTCATTTCAAGCACTAGGCAAAGCGCTGCTTTGCACTCCAATTCCTCTTCCTTGGAGTGCAAAGCAGCGCTTTGCGACTTGCGTAACATCAATTAATAACTGATGTTACGCATCCTCGTTCCCAACCTCCTGGTTGGGAATGCCTGTGGCGACGCTCTGCGTCGCGGGACGCGAAGCGTCCCTGTTGGTGGCAAGAAAAAAGACCATTTTCAACATCAAGTCCGCGGGTCCTTCCGAAGGGGTGGGGTATGCGAAGGGCGCGGACGCGCATCGAACCCGCCTCTATACATTTTTATTTTTTCAGTTCGATTTCGAAATTAAGCTATTGATTTTTAAGGCATTCACACCCGAAAAAAGCGAAATCAGCACCCTAAACCCCAGTTCGATATTCGCCACTTTTATTATGATATAAAAAATATTATATGTACGCTTTAAAAAACGCACGCTAATGAGCGCTAATCATATGCCCTACTACCCACCCAATTTTTATTCAAAAATGTTTGCTATTAAGTTACTTATATAGTATAATATATAT
>CAYFOB010000804.1:781-1791 GCA_964344525.1 uncultured Thiomargarita sp. | reverse complement strand
GGGGCTAAGCAGGAGGAATTTATGACCGCAATCACTTTCGACACACACGAGTTCATCAAAGAACTCAAAAAATCTGGATTTAACGAAGAGCAAGCTGAAGGGTTGTCTTCAGTTCTGAAAAAAAATCAAGAAACCCAGCTTGAAGGACTGGCAACCAAGCATGATCTCAAGGAACTTCGATTTGAACTTGAATTAAAGTTTGATAATAGGTTCAATCAACTTGAAAGCGAACTCAGACTTATTAAATGGGGATTGGCATTAGTTATTGCAGTGACGGTGCTTCCCGCTCTCAAACAACTCTTTTCGTAAATCAAAAAAGCCCCAGGTTTTTAGCCATGGGCTTTTTTTTTTATTTCCACATCTTGAACCGTTTCTCATCGAGTCTGAATTCAAAAATCTTAAAGAAGGTGAGACATTGATTAGCCAAATTGAGAATATTTCTCAACAAATTGATCAAAATGAGGAGGCACTAACTGCAATGATTGATCAGCTCACTAATGATCAATTGGAGAGTTTGCGCACAATTGTTGCTTATTTGTGGGAAAGGTCCTATAGTAAAGATGTGTTTAATCAATCAACTTTATTGAAGCTTATGAGAGAACAACTCAATTTACAGCATGAGTACATTGCGGCTGGAAGAGCTGAGGGATGAACTGAGGGAATCAAGGTAGGAATAGCCAAAAGAGCCGCCTATGAAAAAGCAGTGGTGAACCAAATGGTACAAACTGGTGAAATTACTCAGGAGCAAATGGAAAAATTTTTGAAGCATCTGTCAGAATACAATGAATAATTTTCCTCAATTTTTAACGGCTATCAAAATGGACTGGATTAAAAACCCAGTCCAAAAAAAACACACAATTAATGATTAAATTACGTAGCTACCATTTACTTTTACGTCCTGAGCCAAGCCTAAGTTATCATGAGGTCCAGATTGAGTAACCCATTTTCCTTCCAAGCTGCGTTTATTTTTGCTTTAACACAAGCAAGGTAATATCATCAAACACCTTTTG
>CAYFOB010000804.1:0-751 GCA_964344525.1 uncultured Thiomargarita sp. | reverse complement strand
TCGTACATCTTCAATCACCGCTTGTTGGATGGCTTTTGCCGATTTTTGCCAGTGTTGTTCAACAAGCGCACTCAGCCGTTTTATGCCGTATTCCTCTCTTTCTGGATTTTCCGCTTCGGTAATGCCGTCTGTGTATAAAACAACCACATCGCCAGCATTTAATGTCACTTCTGTTTGAGCCACATATTCGGTAATATTGTCTACAAAACCGACTTGAAAGCCTAAATCGCTTGTGTCGATTAAGTCCAGTTGACCCCGCTTTCAAGTCCATGCCCAGTTGCATCACCAATACCAAATAAGAAACGTCCATGATGTTGAAGAACATCATAATAATCGCCACCGACTTCCTCAGCTGGTTCCATAAAGCCAGCAATTTCTAAGCCAAGCACATTATCCAACTCTTGCTCTTTGGGTAAAAGCATTTGTTGCAATCTGCGCGTGATTTCTAGTTCAGCACTCATCCGTGTATTTTCGGCTTTTAAACGCTTGATATTAATATGGGTTTTGAGGCGAACCAACAGTTCCTCTTTGGAAAACGGTTTAGTGAGATAGTCATTTGCACCTGATTCAAATCCTGCCACCAAATCGGGTACTTGATTTTTGGCAGTTAACATTAAAATAGGCAATTAAGCAATTTCTGTGCCACTTCATACCCTGTCATTTTGGGCATCATCACATCCAGCAAAACCGTATCAGGTTTAAGAGGCTGTTTTGGAAAAAATGAAAAGTCTTTTTCAGAAAACGAGAAAGA
>CAYFOB010000803.1:0-1791 GCA_964344525.1 uncultured Thiomargarita sp. | reverse complement strand
TATATGTTTCTATATAGCAACATCGGTGGTTATGCTGTGTACAAGCTTGTGAATGGGGAAATATTGGCATTACAAAGTTGGACTCAGATAAATGCTATTAATAACGCAGGTTGGAATGAGCTACGGGTGGTTGCCCAAGGAACCAACTTGGCTTATTACATCAATGATCAACTTGTGTGGAGTGGGAGTGATAGCACACATACTAAAGGGCGTGTAGGTATTGTTTTTTATCCAGACACATTAACTGGACAAAAACTGCTTGCTGATTGGGCTACTTTAACTGAACTGAATGGAAGTGTATATGTTGGAGAAATGCCAGCTCGCTTGAATAAACAAGCCGAGAAACATCACATAGGTAATCCGTACATCTCAGGAGAAAAAAGATGAGATAGGAAGATAATCTCTATCAGTTGTTCTTGTTCCCACGCTGGCGCGCACTCTTTTAGACATAAGTGCTGATATTACGCAACCTTGTTTACAAGTCGCAAAGCGTTGCTTTGCACTCCAATAAACGTTGAATTTGTTGGAGTGCAAAGCAACGCTTTGCGATTGTAGGAACAAAAGTGCGTAACATCAGTTATTAGGAGAAACAATGAAATTTGTAATTATCACTATGCTTGCTTGTGTTACCCTTTTTAGCCAAGATTTGGTTGCAAAGAATGTTATCACCGGGGTTTATTCTGATATGCGTTTAATACCTGAGGAAAGTGATTATCTTGGGACTGAAGTGACTCTCTTGGAATCAAGGAAAGATGGTGTTCTTCAGTATCATGCGCTCATTCAGTTTGCGCAAGGTGAACCTACGCCACCGCAGCTTGTTTCAGTCTCTGTGAAGGGTATGAATATCGAATTCATAGTCAACTACATGGGAATGATGAATGTCAAGTTTGTGGGTTATGTCACTGAAGATTCTCTTAAAGGTTCGTTTTCTCAGCTTGGGGAAGTGGTTTTGCCTCGTGGTAACAGTATTTGGCAGTCTGATCCAAAAACGGATGACGTTATCTCTAATGAAACAGAACGATGCCTGGAAGAAAATTATACAACGGCAGGAATGATCGTTTGTTTGGATAAAGAACATAAAGCTTGGGATGGTGAATTGAACCGGTTTTATAGGGAATTGAGATCAAAGTTAGGCAAAAAAGCGAGAAGGGCATTGAGGAGCGCTCAACGAAAATGGATAGAACAAAGAAATTTGGAGTTTGCGTTGATAGACGCGATTTTTTCTGAGCCAGAATTTGAGGGTACAATGTGGGATCCAATTATTTTAGAAAATAAGAATGAGGTGATAAGAAAAAGAGCCGACACATTGAGTGAATATTTGAAAGAAATGGAATAGGCTCAAAACCGTTTGTGCAAGTTTCCAAAAATTCATAAAAATAATTTGGGTGTAGTTCCTTTTTTACCATGTATAACCTAGATAATCATTGATGATTTTAAAAATTTCTCCAATGATATTACTCAATTAAGCCAATACTTAATTTTAAACAAGTAATTTGGAAGCAATTGCTGTTGAAAACTCTCATGAGATTGACCAAATACTGGGCTTGAAATGATGGTAAAAAAGGAACTGCACCCAAATAATTTCACACTTTAAACCTGACAGGTTTTGGAAACCTGTCAGGTTTTTTTTTGAAGTTTGTTCTCAAACCCCATTAACTACAGGGATGAGTTATAAAAACGGCGATGGCATGGTTATCGTTCGGATAATCGTTATTTAGTTTTTCAATGTTTGGAACAAACTTTGGGTTTGGAAACGATTAAATGGCGAGTATTGGATCACTGCCACAAACA
>CAYFOB010000802.1:0-1793 GCA_964344525.1 uncultured Thiomargarita sp. | reverse complement strand
GTACCAAAACCAATAAGAGATTAACAACATGAAACCTTGGGCAATAGAAACATTAGTACCAGAAGAAATTTATACAGATCGCCAAGAATTTATCGACTATTTCTACCAATACGCCTTGAAAACGGCCACCCGCCGAAGTGGTTCCACCGTTTTGCTTGGACAACGTCGCATGGGCAAAACAGAAATCTTCAAGCGCGTGGTCAACCGACTCTTTTTTGAACAAGATCATCAGGATCCAAAAGCGATTATTCCTGTTTACTATAGCTTCCCTGATAGCTTTAAAGATCGTTGGGATTTTTCGCTTCAATATGCTGAAAACTTTTTACGTTGGTATGTCGCCTTTCGGTTGCGTGATACTAGCTTATTATCAGCCAAACTTTCTGAATATAATGATGTTATAAAAATAGTCTCTAATAACACTATTTTTAGTGAAACATTCAAATCAACAATAAATCTGATTGAAGGTATTCTCAAAAAAGGTGTTGCTGCTCCCGAAGAATGGGCACTTTGGCAGCCACGTCGCGTAGCCGCTCGTGAAGAAAGCAGCATTGTCGTTTTCTTAGATGAATTCCAAAATACCCGCTTACCTCATTACAACTTCGACATTGTTGGCTACATGCAAGAAGCCGTTGAATCTCGCACCTGCCCTCACTTTGTGACAGGTTCTGCCATGAGCATTTTAGCCCGTGAAATTTTAGGACGAGGCGCACTCTTTGGGCGTTTTGAAAGTCACCCAATAGAACCGCTCACAGGCTATTGGGGAACAGAACTCGCACGTAAAGCCGCAAAATATCATAAAGCAACCGTCAAAGAAGAAATTGCCCCCATTCTCGCCGAACGATGTGGAGGCAACCCATTTTATATTGAAGCCGTTATCAAACAAGCCGCGAAACAAAATCAACCCATTTCCAATGAAGAAAACCTGAATCGCATTTTAGCCGTTGATCTCTCATCAGGCTTCATTTGGGCAGAATTAAATGATCAAGTCACACGATGGATAGAACGCATCAATGATTACGGTATTACCAAATGGATTTTATATCTTTCCGCTTTAGAAGAAGGAGATCGTTTGGATTTGGAACGGATTCAAAAAATGCTCTTAGAAAAGGAAAATAAGCACATTTCACTTGAAAAAATTCAAGAAGTCTTGGTTAAATTATCGCGGGGTGATTTGCTGACATTTATGGAATTAGGGCGTTGGTTTAAAAAAGTAGATGATCCCATTTTATTAGAATTTTTAAAGGTTTGGGGACGCATTGAAGTTGAAGGGCAAGAAAGTTACCGAGTTCAAGAAGAATTACAAATACAATACAGCCGTCTCAAACGACAATTTAATGAATTAACTGGCTACTTAGCCGAAGTTTACATGGCTCAAATTTTACTGAATGCACAACGGCAAACCTTACCAGGGCGCTATTTCCACCAAAAAAATGACATTGAAATACCCCTATTTCACTACGTCAGACTCAGAAACAAATTGGGTCCTGGAAAAAATAGTGAAATTGATGTGCACGGCGGTGCCGGACTTGAACAATGGGTAGCAGAAAGTAAATGGTATCTTGATCGTAAAGTAGGCGTTTCACTTATAAAAAAGTTACTTGATAAAGGGGAACTGGTTAAAAAAGATAGACAAGCCGATTTTGCTCGCACCTGGTTTTTTGCCCATAATGGGTTTACTGAAGACGCGGAAAATTTTATGGCTAAAAAAGGCGTTCTTTGGTCAACGCGAGAAGATTTGGATGCCTTATTAGATTTAGTTGGCTTGAGACGCTTGCCGAAAGCTTCACCCTAGA
>CAYFOB010000801.1:0-1803 GCA_964344525.1 uncultured Thiomargarita sp. | reverse complement strand
GGAAGGACATTTTCATCATTTTAGCCCCAGAAGTAAGCTTCGCGTCCCACTTTGCTTCGCCGCGCCACAGGCATTCCCAAGCAGGAGCTTGGGAACGAGAGTGCGTAACATCAATTAGTGCTTGGCAAAAAATAACATAGACAAATTTGTTCCAAACTAAAGTTTGGAGTCCTTGGATTAGGAGTCCAAACTTTAGTTTGGGACAGAGTTTTTAGCCTCGTTCCCAAGCTCCCGCTCTCATCGTTATACATAAGTATTTAAGCATTTTTTTTTATTGATAATAAAAACGAATTAGGCTAAAAGTGGTATATCATGAGAAGATAAGCGTTGAATATTCTTTATAGCATCCATCATTTGGACAAAATCTCGCATTCGTTGTAATCCAATCCAGATGGATTTTGCACCAGGTGGTCCATCATGTTTTCTACCAAGGTGGCCACCTAAACGGGCAATTTGATCAAGCATTTCACTCAGTGAGGGTGGTGATTTTGGTAATGGTGTTTGGTGCATAACTAAGTAAACAGCTTGCCATTCATCCCGAGTAAAAATGAATTCGCAATCCAACTCTGGATAAATTCGTCCAAACTTCGTTACAAATAAAATACGCCAAGCAATAATAAGATAAAGAGCCAAACAGGGTTCAAATCTAGCACAAGTTTCCAACTGCAATTTTTCAACTTGACAACCACTTTTAAGTACTTTGAAAAAGACTTCAATTTCCCAACGACAAACGTACCATTCAAAAACGGTTGTAGCTTGTTCAAAACTTTCAACTGGTAAAGAAGTTAAAAGTAACCATTCAAGAGGTTTGACACCTAGGGGAGGATTTTTTTTCGACAGCAAGTACAGCATTTATTTCAATATTTTGATATTTATAACCTGGACGAGAAGGTGCTTTGAGGGTTACACGAGCCGATTTTATGTTGAACATCACGACTTTGGCGATTACCTGATGCTGGTAACGTAAAATTAATTGTTCCTAAAGGAGGTTGTTTTTCTACCTTATCCCAAAGTTTTCTGGTATTTGGTTTTTCTTTATCTTCAATCCGATTTTGTGCGGCTTATCCATTGAGCACGTGTTGACTGAGAATATTCTTCGGTTTCCAGAAACCATTCGTAAATATCTCCCTCGCGATCAGCAATATTTACAATGAGAGTTTCTGGAACCATTCCACTTATTTCACAAGCTGTTTGATAACCATTAAGCCAGCAGGAACTTTCTTTTTCATTTATAGGTTTATTTCGACGAGCAGAACGTGGACTGGGTTCATTTCGTTCCCAAATATCAGCACCAACAACACCTAGACACACCCGATGAGGAGTTACTGCTATGCTTGGGTGCAAAAAAATTTCTTGTTTTTCAGTTTCTTTTAGAGTACCCAAACCTTTTGAACCTTTATTAATGGTATGTACTAAATCTGTTGTATCTTGAAGCAATAAAACCACCGGATAACAAGAAATTCTTTCCACACTCGCCTGGACATGACTGGCAAGAACTTGATTAAATGTCACTTTTTCATTATCAAAAAAACGATAAGCAGCTATGGTTTCTGCCCAACCACCACATGCTGTTGGAATACTTTCTGTTGGTTTATCCCCCAATTGAGAAAGTAAAATTTCCAGGCGGTTATCTAAACGTTTATCTCCAAAATTTGCCGTTTTAACTTCATTAGATGCCCAGTGGCTCATCTTATTGCCCTATAAGTTGGTAACTATTTTATTCTATCATATTATTTTGACTTGTGTATAAGAGAGTGAGCTCCCGCTTGGGAATGCCTGTGGCTTTGCTCTGCAAAGCGGGAC
>CAYFOB010000800.1:0-1806 GCA_964344525.1 uncultured Thiomargarita sp. | reverse complement strand
TTTCAATAATTTTTCACTAACGTATAGGAAAATAGCGCGCCCGGAGAGATTCGAACTCCCGACCCCCTAGTTCGTAGCCAGGTACTCTATCCAACTGAGCTACGGGCGCATTAAGTTTTAATTAAATTCATTCTACTTGATGTAGAAATGAAAAGTCAAATTAATTTTTTATGAAATTTTTTTATACACCAAATCTTTTTATTAATTGCCCGCTGGGTTGGTGGCGAACTCGTTTTGTTAAAATAAAGGCACTCAAAATTTGAGGCAAGTTATGATACACAAATTATAAAAAAAAAACAAACTTTTTTTCAAACAAGCGCATATAAATGGTGGTAATCTGTTTTTGAAAGTTTTTATAATTATCGCCTTTCGTTTGAGAGCGAACATCAGTTATTAATTTAATGCATTATAATCCAAATTATAGCGTAAAACAAAACCTTTTTAAAATCCCCTCAATTTATAATGTCTACAAAAACTTTATATGACAAATTATGGGATGCTCACACCGTGCGTGTTGATGAAAACGGTGCAGCATTACTTTATATTGATCGGCATTTCATTCATGAAGTGACCTCACCTCAAGCTTTTGAGGGACTACGTTTAGCCAATCGTCAGCCATGGCGTGTTCCTGCAAATTTTGCCGTTCCTGATCATAATGTACCTACAACTGCCCGTGATGGGGGGGTGGCAGATATTGTTGACCCAATATCACGTTTGCAAGTAGAAACATTAGATAAAAATTGTCAGAATTATGGTATCACAGAATTTACCATGAATGATCCTCGTCAAGGTATTGTGCATGTGATTGGCCCTGAACAAGGGGCTACATTGCCTGGCATGACGATTGTTTGTGGCGATTCGCATACATCAACACATGGTGCCTTTGGTGCGTTAGCATTTGGGATTGGTACTTCTGAGGTAGAGCATGTGTTAGCGACCCAATGTTTGGTGCAGAAGTGGGCTCCGGTGTCTCTGCTAAAGATATTAGTTTATTTATCATTGGTGAAATAGACACGCGAGTGGGTACGGGTTATGCCATTGAATTTGGGGGAACTGCGATTGCGGCTTTATCAATGGAGGGTCGTATGACTGTCTGCAATATGGCGATTGAAGCTGGCGCACGGGCAGGTCTCATTGCGGTGGATGATAAAACCATTGAATATGTACGGGAACGATTATCTGCGCCAGAATGGTGGGCACAAGCTGAAAGCGCATGGGGTGATTTACACAGCGATGCTGATGCAAAATTTGATCGTGTTGTGCATATTGATGCCAGCGTTATTAGACCACAAGTGACGTGGGGCACTTCGCCAGAAATGGTTATGCCAATTGATGCGGTTGTACCTGATCCGGTTGAGGTGGATGATTCCAGTAAAGCTGATGGTATGCGCCGAGCATTAAGTTATATGGATTTAAAGCCAGGCACGCCCATTACTGAAATGAGTCTTGATAAAATTTTTATTGGGTCTTGTACTAATTCGCGCATTGAAGATTTACGCGCTGCTGCGCAAGTTGCTAAAGGGCATAAAATTGCGCCCAATATTAAACAGGCTTTGGTGGTGCCAGGTTCAGGCTTAATTAAAGCGCAAGCGGAGCAAGAAGGTTTGGACAAGATTTTCATTGATGCAGGATTTGAGTGGCGAGTCGCTGGTTGTTCTATGTGTCTTGCTATGAATGCTGATCGCTTGGAACCGGGGGAACGTTGCGCTTCTACGTCAAACCGTAATTTTGAAGGGCGTCAAGGGCAAGGGGGACGTACTCATTTAGTCAGTCCGGCGATGGCGGCTGCGGCGGCGATAGCGGGAC
>CAYFOB010000799.1:830-1809 GCA_964344525.1 uncultured Thiomargarita sp. | reverse complement strand
CGGCTAATGATCGAAAAGAACGTGAGGCGAGAATAGAAAACGTTATGAAAGAAAATATATCATTAACAGAACAAGCGATTGAAGGAAAGGATATTGGAGAAAAAACGGTGGAACTGATGGAGGAAAGGAGACAAACGCTGAATGAGGTTGCAACAAATTCCTCACCTGAGATAAAAAGACTATACCGCGCAATATCAGAAGCAATGGTTACAATTAAAGCCCAACTTCAGGAATATTATGCCTCATTGAATGCTGTAAACACATCCGGTGGAATTGATCCTGAAAAAATAACATCAACAGATGATATTCAACAACGTCTCAAATTGTTAAAAAGATTTGAAAATGCCAACGAAAATTTTGACACTGCCTATCAATCTCTAGAAAAAAAGATACGTGATCATTTGTTATCAGCCGGCGAAACTCCAGATGTGATGGCGCAATTTGATCAAATGTGGAAAAGTTTCATGCGTCCCGAATTGGAACTGGCCAAAAAAATTCGTGACACTGATCGCCGTTTAGTCAAAATATATCGGTCCATTTTAGAATTATTTTTCAATCAATGGGGAGAATGGTTATATGATGATGCGTCTCAAACAATCGTGTTCAACAGCGATCAGACTCATGTCCAGTATAAACAATTGATAGAAACCCTCTCAAGCATTGCTAATGAACAGCAATCATTACAAAAAGAATGGCTTTTCTTAAAAAAAGAAAAACTGGAATTTATGAAGCGTCAAAAGCATTGAATACAAGTGTAATGCGTCCACAATTAGAACTGGCCAAAAAAATTCGTGACACTGATCACCGTTTAGTCAAAATATACCGATAGCATGAACTTATAATCACACTCATAAGGTACATTACCAGAGATTACTCCCATGAAATCCAACTGGGCCATCAAATTTTGAATTTCAGAAGAGTGATTGATTAGTCTGATAAACTGTGTTATTTGACGGCGCATTTATTTTGGCAAGAACGT
>CAYFOB010000799.1:0-820 GCA_964344525.1 uncultured Thiomargarita sp. | reverse complement strand
CCAAACCCATAAAAAAACGAAAAGTACCCCCAGGTAGTCCTCTTTTCCCGGAGAGGCCGCGACTTTCTAAAGAAGAAATCGCCCGACGTAAGGCCGAAGATGAGATATTCGGCCAACGTTGTCGGGCGATTTTTGACCAAGTAGCCCCTCAATTAATGCCTGATCATTATGGTTGGTCAATTCATATTGAGCCAAACAGTGGGGATTATTTTATTGACCCAGATCCACAAGTAGCTTTCCAAAAAGCGAAACAAAAACATCCAAATGCCATACTCTTGGAAATGTGCTTGAACGAAACCGGGGCGTGTGGCCGAATATGATTGAAGGATATTTTAATTTCAGGGGTGAACTATTTTTTGAGATAGATTTAATGGCAACCAATAGTTCAATCATAACCGTGGATGCCATGCTAGATACAGGCTTCACTGATTGGTTAGCCTTAAATATTCAGGATATAGAGATTTTGGGATGGTCTTTTCTCGAAAAATCAGAAAAGCAAACCGCCTGCGGATTGGTTAGATTTGATCTTTACGCGGGTACGGTTTTGTTTGATGAGCAAGAAATAACTATTCCAGTGATTGGTGGTGAGGAATTTACTCATATTTTGATGGGATTACAATGGCTTAAACATCGACGACTCATAGTTGATAGGAAAATGGACCAGCTAACCTTAGAGAATCTCAATTATAAAGTTTTGTCCCCTATTTATTAACTGATGTTACGCACTCTTGTTCCAAAACCACAAATAACGGAAAGCGATTACTTTTAATACGGGCACCGTCAAAATCACTTCATTAATGGGGGTTATCCTTTATTAAAA
>CAYFOB010000798.1:0-1819 GCA_964344525.1 uncultured Thiomargarita sp. | reverse complement strand
TTCAGCAACATTACAAGTGAAATCTTGCCCTCTCCTAACAAGCGTAGGCAAAGCCAACGGCTTCAAAAAATAAGCTTTCTCGCCCAACTCATTTTCCTTAACCAACACCATACCCAAAGCAGACAAACTTTCCCTCATCGCCTTGCGATAAGACAACACCTGATCATTCAAAACGCGCAAAGCGGACTCACTGGCAGATTCCGCAATAGAAGACAACAAGCCCCGTAAACTCGAAGCAGGCAAAGCAGGTTGTCCCTCATCCAATTCAAAAGGCATCGCTTCATTGCTTGTTTCTTGACGCTTAGCCCCCACAAACAAAGCCTCTTCTGCCGTTAAACGACAAACAATTCGCCCACTCACGGTATCAGAATGATATTGAGCATGACTATAATGCTTAAGTTGGCGATGATCAAAATCTTTATTAACATCTAACCAATGTTCACGAGACGGTTTTTCAACCGGCACAAAATGATAAGTATTATGAAATTTTTGCATGATTTTTTTGTTGGGTGGGCAACAATTGCCCACCAGCCCCCTTATACACTTACAAACTATCGGTAAGCCAAGCCGCAAGGTTAGATTTGATACGCATCAATCTTTCTGTAGAAATCTCCCCAATTGAACCCAGCAACATAAAACCTTCAATCACAGCAAGTCGCCCAACTCGAATAATGCTTGTCTCCTTTAGCCCAGATTCCGAAAAATCAAGCGCGTTTTTATCTATGATTTCGTCAAATCCTGCCATATAATGTCGTTGTTGAGAAGAAATCATACAAATGAGCCAATCATCATACGAACCGGGTAGTTTTTCAAGTAGTAACGCAGGTCGTAATTGTCCCCGCATCATATTTGTTTGGGGAAAGCGAAATAAAACAATTTGACCAGATTTTTTCACTATAGCTTTTCAGAAAAATATTTTAAAGACCAACATCTTTTTCTGAAAAGCTATAGAACTTCTCCCGTAAATCTTCTACTGTATAAGGAGGCGTTTTTTCATCTTCCATTCCATGCATCGCGGAATTGAGCGAAAAAAGAGATTCTTTACTAGGTTGTTCCACTTTCGACAAACCCTTGTTTTTAAACAAAAGATACTCAATAAAGTTAAGCACTTCTGATTGAAGCGTTGGCGATAATCTGGTTAAGTTATCATTAATCAGTTGAGCTGTATCCATAAAATATATACCTTTAAGTACTTATCAAAAAAGAAAATATTCTCGTTCCCAAACTCCCGCTCTCATCGTTATACATAAGTATGTAAGTATTTGAATTTAAAAGATATTTGTAGGGTGCGTCCTACGCACCGGAGAGAGGTCAAGGAGCCCCAAAAGGTGCGTAGGACGCACCCTACAAATATAACGATGAGAGCTCCCGCTTGGGAATGCCTTCCCCGAAGCGCAGCGATGAGTGAAGGAAAATGCGTAACACCAATTTATAACTTAGACAAACACCTCTCCCGAAAATCCCCTACCAAATCCCTCACCAAATCCCGCACTTTTTCCCTCTCATCCCACTGCCCATCAAAACTTAACCCCACCTTTTCAACCTTAACCTTCCAATCCAAACAATCTGCAACCCCCTTCAAACGATAACTCTGCAACTTAGCATAACACTGTCCATACCCCTTAGATGCCCCATAACCAAAAGTCACATCTCCCTCCATCAAATCACGTACCAGCAACGCCAATAACCCCACACCCCACGGCTTAACACGTTGCAAATCAATCGTCCACTTGCCCTCAAAAATCGGTCTATAACTGGCTTTTGTATTAGAGGCTGTTTTGGAAAAAATGAAAAGTCTTTTTCAGAAAACGAGAAAGAT
>CAYFOB010000797.1:0-1825 GCA_964344525.1 uncultured Thiomargarita sp. | reverse complement strand
TTCATAAATTTATGTAAAAGTCAAAAAACTTGATCATCAAATATAAACTTTCAAATCTTTCAAGTCAAATACTGAGAACTCCAACAAACCCTGTAAGTCATTGATTTTAAGTCCTTAAAAACATTAAATGCAAAAAAGTTTTCCGGAGTTTTCAGTAAAACTTTTGCTAAAGAACTTGGCTTCTTAATTCTACTTTACGAAGATTACTTCTCATTGAACAAGGCCACCAACTCATTCATCAACTTTTCATTATTTGGTTTATCATCATTAGCCTTTAAGCTTGTTACCAGCATTTTTGATGCAATTGCAAAAAAAGTATCCACTTGTTTTCTGGAAAACCCTTGGCCCAGAAGATAGAACCAAAAATATTCAGCCGTCAGGGGTGGCATGATGACTGAACGGGAAATCGAATGATACCCTCTTTCGACCAAATCAATGGCTTTTTTCCAATCCATAGTGTTGTGTTGCCACGAATACCCCCCTCCTTTTAAACCAAAAGTACCACTATTTTGCATGATAGGAGCTCGTAAATCACAAAAATAAGGTTCTAAAACATAATAGTCAGGGGCAGTCTCTTCAATGAAATTCTTCGTTGTTTCAAAAGTTTCTTCTGTTTCCCCCGGAAAGCCAACAATAAAAGAAGTAAAGGAAACAATATTTTTCTCCCTGAATTTTGCAATGCCCTTTTTGTATTTTTCCGGTGTAGCCCCTTTATTCATGAAGCGCAAAATATCAGGGTGGCCAGATTCTATGCCGAGTAAAACCCCCTCACAACCTGCCTCTGCCAACAAATCAAAGTCTTCATCAGTAGCGTTGCCACACCTAAACTGACATATCCAACGAAAACCATAGTTTTTCCGAATCATCATTCGACATAATTCCTGAAATCGCTTTCGTGGTACGTTGAATGTGTCATCTATGAAACTCAAACGTGTTACGCCAATTGAACTCAGATAATCCAATTGCTTTTCAAGCGCAATAATAGACATAATTTCATGAGAGCCTGCTAACACAGGAAAATTGCAAAATGAACAATGAAATGGACAACTGCGTGCTGTACGAAGCGGTGCTATGGGGAGAATGTCTTCAGAGGGAAACAAACTGTAGTCAATTGCGCCTTCATCAAGATTATTCATCTCAGGTTCGAGAGCTGTTCTATGAAAAATTTTGTTGTCCTGTGTAAAAATCAAATTTTTGACTTTTTCTAAGTTTGGTTTAAAATGTCGTAGTTCAACACAAATCTGACTCAAGGCATATTCCCCTTGGGCTTCTACAACGTAAATATCCGCCCCCATTTGTTTAAGGATAAAATCCTGCGATTTTTCTGTATTATTTTTGCAAGTCTGAAGAATGAATGGTCCACCCACTACAATCTTCGAATCTGGACTCTCATTGCGCACAAAATTTACCAAATATTTGACAGGGGCGACGTCATAGTAAAAAGTTGTTGTAATTGCAACTACATTTGGCTTGGTAGCAAGAACCTCTTTGAAGCGTCTTTCATCATAGGGCAAAAAATTGATGATTTCAGCTTCAATATGCCGCCGCTTTAAATAGCTGGCAAGGTAAATAGCAGCAAGGTTTGGCAATCTGGACTCATGAAAGTAACTTGGTTTTCCAGTCACCTTTTCAATCACTTGGTTAAACAAGTCAGGATAATTTATCCTTTGCCCATTCATGTTGATGGAAGACAAACGCAAATAGCGAAAACCTCCTGAATAACTTTGCATGGGTCGCGCTTGATCAAGCAACTTTTGCAATGGAGTTGCAAGATAGCCTACAATGACACAGTCAATATTTTTCTTCATTTATGCTATCTCCTTCA
>CAYFOB010000796.1:0-1827 GCA_964344525.1 uncultured Thiomargarita sp. | reverse complement strand
ACCTATAATCCAGACGTTGGATTGATAACAACTTAGAAATATTCAAAACCTACATCCCAACACACCGCTAGAGGGGGTGTGTTAGGGAACACGAAATTTCAAAGGAACATAATATCAAAATGCAAGATATTAAAATCATTTTAAAAGCCTATAACGCAGGCTTATACTACGCATGGAAAAAGTACTTTAGTGATTTTGATAATGTAGAAATATCGGAAGGCGACATACTCACAGAAACGGCAGATGCCATTGTGAGTCCTGCCAATAGTTTTGGATATATGGACGGTGGTTTGGACTTAAAATATAGCCTTCATTTTGGATGGCAACTTGAACGAAAAGTGCGAATGCTACTTGAACAAGATTATTTTGGAGAAATTCCAGTAGGGCAAGCTGTTATCGTAGAAACAGACAATCAAGAGATAAAATACCTTATAAGTGCCCCTACTATGCACGTTCCTATGAATATAGAAAATACGATTAATGCTTATTTAGCCTTTAAAGCTGTTCTTCAAGCGGTCAAATTTCATAATGAACAATACCACGACAGAATCAAAAGTATCCTTTGCCCCGGCTTATGTACGGGCACCGGCGCGATGCCTTATGAGCGTTGTGCCCGGCAAATGTATCATGCTTATTTGGTTTGTATTTTGGGGAAAATCGACAAAAAAGGGGGGTTGGCAAAAGCTGTTGAAAATCATATTGAACTCATTAATTAACATCTATTGATATGAAAATTTTTCCAACGTTCCAAGGATTTATTAACAATATGTTAATCATTCTATGTATCATACTCATTTTATTGGGTGGTTTGTGGTTCTACATGATCCGAATGCCTAATGTATCATTTCAAGGAAAAGCTTCACCACTTAATCCTGCTGAAAGAGAAATTTTAAGCAATTTGAAATCCCACGTTACTTTTCTGGCACAACAAGAGAGAAACCGTTATAACCTTGCATTCTCCAAAAATTACATCATCGAGCAATTTCGTTCTTATGGCTATCAAGTTTCTCTCCAAAAATATCAAGCATTTGTTGAAATGTACTCACATCTTGACGCTGAACTTCTTAGCCAGTATCAAAATTTAGATGAAACTTACGTCAATATTGAAGTTGAATTGCTGGGAAAAGATAAGCCTGAAGAGATTATTATACTGGGAGCGCATTATGATTCAGTACCAGGATCACCGGGCGCTAATGACAACGCCTCTGGGGTTGCCGGTATTTTGGAAATTGCTCGTCTGCTTCATGGACAAGCTTTGTCACGAACCGTCAGATTTATTACTTTTGTTAATGAGGAGCCCCCCTTTTTCCAAACAGATGCAATGGGCAGTCTTGTTTACGCCAAGCGAGCGGCAGAGAAGAGTGATAATATTATTGGTATGATAACGCTTGAAACGATAGGTTATTTTCGTGATGAGCCGGGTAGCCAACAATATCCATTGCCAATAATAAGCTATTTTTATCCTAATCGAGGCAATTTTATTGCCTTTGTTGGCAATCTATCTTCACGTCAACTACTACAACAAGCGATTGATATTTTTAGAAAAAACGCTACGATACCCTCAGAGGGTGCTGCATTGCCTGCTGTTATCCCGGGTGTTGGTTGGTCTGATCATTGGTCTTTTTGGCAATATGCTTATCCTGCCATTATGATTACAGATACTGCCCCTTATCGATATCCTCACTATCATAAGAGGCAAGACACACCTGATAAAATTAATTATGAAAAAATGACTCGCGTTATTATGGGGGTGCAAAAAATGCTTGAGGGGTTAGCTATAGCTTTTCAGAAAAATATTTTGCTTTTATTTTAAGAAGTTAAGTGACC
>CAYFOB010000795.1:0-1844 GCA_964344525.1 uncultured Thiomargarita sp. | reverse complement strand
GAATCTTTCTCGTTTTCTGAAAAAGACTTTTCATTTTTTCCAAAACAGCCTCTCAGTTTGCAATAAAAACGCCAATTGATTGTTACTACGTGCAACATAAAGCGCAATCAAATCTGTTGAACTATTCCCTTGCTGATCCCCCACAGGATCACTAATAACGGGATTTAAACCATTCCAATCATTGATATTGCCATCAATGTCAATTGCTGCACTTGATAACAAAATTGCTTTTTCTCTGTTTTCATTTTCAGCAGTTGACTCTGATTCCTCATCATTTTCAAAACATCCAATAATAATAAAAGGTATCACCACCAATAGCCATTTCAACTTAGTACCAGAAAAAGCTGAAGTGGCTATAAATAAAGCAACTAATTTCTTCATTAGTTTTGAATCTCCCATTTTTTTAGAATAAGCTGATGTTACAAAATACTTTTGTATTTTATGAATGCTCCTGAATAAAATGACGGCGATTATTGTAAACTTTTAAGACAATGGATGTCAATACGTTCAATTTCCAAAGAATTCACCATGATGATATTTAAATAAACCGTTAAATCAAAACTAGCTATTAGCAGTAGATAACCAAAATAAATTTAATGAAAAATATCGCTTAGCATTAAACTCAAAATATGGCAATTTGCTACGATTGCAAACATATAGTGTGGTGGCGGTGGGGTTTGAAAGGTTGGTTTGGCGACCAGTTAATTTTGTGATGAAAAAATAAGCATCAACACCTCATAATAATCATATCACATAAATCACAGTTCAAATTACTCATTCCTGTTATTCAAAGCCACCCAATCGCCACCACATTCACCTCAATGCCATTATGTACTGAATCATGAATATTTTGATATAATAGAGCAACCAAAATAATGACGAAAATGAAAAGGTGATTAATGAACGTTCCAAATAAATTTGTGTCGACTGATGATGAGGATGTTATTAAAAGATTAGAATCTTTAGTAAAAGATTCAAAAACAGCTCAGGTACGTCAACGAGCACATGCAATTATACTGAGTTCAAAGAGATTTTCAATAGATGAGATTGCTAAAATTTGTGGTGTCGTACGCAATACGGTTTCATCTTGGATTACAAACTGGGAAAATTTCGGTTTTGAGGGGTTACATGATAAAGAGCGCCCAGGTGGTCCTCCCAAATTAAATGAGGATGAACAAGAATTACTATTTGATTTAGCAAGAAAAACTCCGCGTTCAGTTTCAAGTATGATCGCACAATTATTTGAACAAACCGGAAAATTAATAAGCGAATCAACGATTAAACGTTTATTAAAACGCGCTGGATTGAAATGGAAAAGGATAAAAAAAAGCCCCCACACGAGATGAGCAAGAGTTTGAAGCCGCTCGTGTGGAAATAGAAGAGTTAAAAGAACAACATAAAATGGGAGAGATTGAAGTCTGGTTTTTTGATGAGTCTGGTTTTGATCTGGAACCCTGTGTGCCTTATGCTTGGCAACCTATTGATACAATAGAAGTTCCTGCCAGTCATTCTCAACGTTTGAATGTTTTAGGTTTTTTAACACCTGATAATCAATTTGAATGTTTTTGTTTTGAAGGTACAATCAATACAGATGTGGTTATTGCTTGTATTGATGAATTTGTACAACGAGAATCAAATAAAAAGCGAGTTATTATTTTAGATAATGCCCCAATCCCTAAAAATGATGAATTTATCAACTCAATTGAGGAATGGGAAAAAAAAGAGGTTTTTATTAAATTTTTACCCGCTTATTCTCCACAACTTAATCTAATTGAGATGTTATGGCGATTTATTAAGAGGCTGTTTTGGAAAAAAATGAGAGAAGACTCTTTACCTTTTCAGAA
>CAYFOB010000794.1:0-1845 GCA_964344525.1 uncultured Thiomargarita sp. | reverse complement strand
AAAGTAGCTAAAGCGTCTAAAACAGAGGTTGAAGGAGTCGTATTTAAAACTTATAGTAGCGGTGTGCAAACTAATCGTGATAACTGGGCATATAATTTCAATCCACTTGTGCTGGCTAACAACATGGAATGTACCATTAATGCCTATAATAAACAGGTTGAGAAGTGGTTAAAAAAAAATAATCCAAATGCGAAAGTTGATGATTTTGTGTTGTATGATGACAGTCAAATCAATTGGAGTTCTAGTTTAAAAGAGTATTTAAAATCTGGAAAACAAGCGCAATTTGAAACAAGAAAAATTAAACGCTCATTATATAGACCATTTACTAGATTGAATCTATTCTTTGATAGAATGTTTAATCAAAGAGTTTTTATCTTTCCATCTATTTATCCAACATTAAGTGCCGAAAATGAAAATCGAGTGATATGTTGCACTAACCATTCACAAATTCCTTTTGTAGTTCAAATCACAAATTGCATACCTGATACTGCCGTTGGTGGGCGTACAGGGCAATGTTTTCCTTTCTACACCTACAACGAAGACGGCACCAACCGCACAGAAAACATCACCGACTGGGCATTAACCCACTACCAAAATCACTACAAAGACAATACCATCACAAAATGGGCAATATTTCACTACATCTATGGACTACTCCACCACCCTGGCTATTGCGAAAAATATGCCGCCAACCTCAAGCGCGAACTTCCACGCCTACCAATGGCACCCGATTTTTGGGCATTTTCAAAATCCGGCGAAAAATTAGCCGATTTACATCTCAACTATGAACATGCCACACCTTACCCACTTAAAATGATTGAAAATCCCAAAGTGCCTTTCAGTCTGCACGTCGAAAAAATGCGTCTTTCTAAAGACAAGAAAAAATTGATTTATAATGATTTTCTCACCTTGGAAGGTATCCCTAAAAAAGTCTTTGATTATAAGCTGGGCAATCGCTCTGCGCTCAATTGGGTGATTGAACAATATCGTGTTAAAATTGACAAAAGAAGTGGCATCATTAATGATCCTAATCGTGAGGATGACTCTATTTTGGAATTGGTCAAAAAAGTGATCACGGTAAGCTTGGAAACGTTGGAGGTGCTTGAGGGGTTGCCTCGTGATTTTTTGTTGCGGTGATTTCTCATGTGTGTTCCTAATTTTTCATAGAGTTCTTGCATTAATGCCGCATAAGAAGAAATAACAATCATTGTCTTGCTTGTTCCATGATTTTCTTAAAATGTTGATAACTTTTTTCTAGTGCCGGAGGGCGGAAATTTCCAGGCCACTCGAAGCGGAGCTTCGGGGCATGCATTCCCAAGCGGGAGCTTGGGAACGAGAAAACCTATTTATTCTCGTTCCCAAGCTCCTGCTTGGGAATGCATTCATCGAAGCTCTG
Organism: uncultured Thiomargarita sp.; assembly: GCA_964344525.1. Classification (GTDB taxonomy): domain Bacteria; phylum Pseudomonadota; class Gammaproteobacteria; order Beggiatoales; family Beggiatoaceae; genus CAYFOB01. Next base: position 449 of record CAYFOB010000794.1, on the reverse strand, counting down.
CTTCGAGTGGCCTGGAAATTTCCGCCATCCTGCACTAGTTCCTTTGGATTCGCATTGATAAACGACAATCCTTTTTCACCTAATCGGTTAAAAAATTCGCTGTATGTCATTCCAAGTAATTCGGCGGCTCTACCAAGACTTATATTCCCTCTTTGACGCTGGGCGATGATAAAATCTTCATAGAGTGCCTGACGAATTTCATTTATTCCATTGAAATTGATCAATATTTCTTCTGGCAGTTCTAGGGTAATTGTTGTCATTGTGACACCTATTAAACTAAATTATGAAACCAGTGATGAGCTAAATGGACGTTGGAGCGTCCCATTCAATCATTTTTTATTTGTTGATGAACGAGAAAGTTTTTTGTATCTAACACAATCGCTATAGCATATATAATGTTTAAAATCACCCCAAAACACCTGATCACCTACTACAAAGAACTCAAAGAA
>CAYFOB010000793.1:0-1848 GCA_964344525.1 uncultured Thiomargarita sp. | reverse complement strand
TATACTGTAGGTTGGGTTAGATTTTGTAGCTTTGCTGCAAAACGTAACCCAACAAATTGCGGTAATTGTATTGTTCATAATGATTGCTCCTATTATAAAAACTGGGTAGTGGTGGCGTAGGACGTACCCTACATAAGCTCATCACCCACATTGCACCACTACCAAATATTGATTTTTAATTGTATTTGACTCAATCGGAAAACGCTATCGTAGCAAGCGCGGCTTTGAAAGCGTCTATATCCTCAGACTGAACGGCGGCTGCTAATAATTTTTTTAATGTCGCCTCAGAAGTAATCGTTGATAAATCTTGTTCGATTTGTTGATAAAGCTTCGCTCTTGGATCAAAACGCAAAACAAGTACATCTAAAAGATTACGACGAAATGTGATGCGCTTCGTTTTTGCCAAATTGATTTCCTCTGGCACCGGTAAACAACTGGGTGCTGGAAAAGAGGTTCTAATAATATAGGTATAAATTCGTTTACCCTTAATGTGTTCCTCAGAATAAAGCGTATTTTTGTCAGTATGCTTGCTACTAAATACCACATAATAGCCTTCATCTAAACCTTCAGAGGCTAAATATTCGGCGAGTTGCCCTTTTCCTTTTTTGAAAAGACTATTTTCGGTAAAGATTTTGACTTCGATGACATAGCGGTAACCCTTATAAACAATTATAATATCCGTTCTCCCTGCGCCAGATGGGACTTCTATAAAAGTTTGTCCATCATTTGCTTCGATGAAAAAGTTGATGAAACCGTCAAGGGAATAGTGCCAAGCTGCTTCTCTCAAATTTTCAGTATCAAAAGCCTTAAAGCCGCGCCGACGTACATATTGTTGGTATTTGGCGAGTAGGGCATGGACATTTAATTTGTCATCTTTTAAATATTCTTTAAAAGTCTTATTGGCATCAAGTTCATAGTGCTTACTCTCTCCATTAATCATGGGACGAAAAGCGGCGATGATACGTTTACTGTACAAGGGCACCGAAATACCCACATGACCATTTATGTTTTCTATGACCCCGTTGGCCTGTAAATAGGCAATGTCTTCAACATCTACGCTAAATTCAATAGGCTCCTCATTAAATAACAGATGGCACATAAAGACCTTTTTTTCTTTTGCCTTTTGGATGATGTTTAAGATGTTTTTGTCATATTTTGATTTGATGAAGTCGTTTAATGTCACTAAAAAATCATCTAGTGTCACAGAGCGATCTTTGACGTTTTCAACTAAGTCTGTGGCTAAAGCGCAAACGAGCCCAGGTTGTCCTTTGGTATTGTCATAAATGGCTTTGATGACTTTCTCTTCAAATTTTTGACCAGATTCAACCATGTATTGTTCGATAAGTTGGTTGACTTCGGTTTGGGTGAAGTAGGAAATTTTTAGCTCTTCTGCTATGTTAAAGGGGGATGCGCTTGAAGTAATAAGCTCTGCGATTGTGCTCACGCCAACAAGGATTAGGGAATGGAGGGCGTGATCTTTTTTTTGATGGTACATTTGCCGAAAAGCGTGCATGATTTCGCTTAGAACAGCGTCTGGTATGCCCTCAAATTCGTCAATGACAAGAACAATAGGTTGTTGCTGAATACCTCGAAAAACGTTTTGAAGATCAATTGAATTTTGAACGATTTGTTGTGTTTTTATCTGATGTTTTGCCAATTGTCTATCAAGTTGCGTGTTTAATTCTTGGTAAAAAACTTCTTTTGTTGCCGTTTTCAAACTTTCAAAACTGATCCAAATTGGAATAAAATTTTCCTTTTTTAGGGATTCAAGCAAAAGTTGAAAATAGGTTGTTTTTCCTGCCTGTCTGGGCGCAAAAAGGGTAAAAAAGCGCCCTTTTCTGACTTTTT
>CAYFOB010000792.1:0-1850 GCA_964344525.1 uncultured Thiomargarita sp. | reverse complement strand
CCCTTCGTTTTACGCATCACTAAATTTGTCAACGAGTCGAGGGCTTTTTGGTGCAAACTGTCGCTGAGCAATTGCTTGATCTGTTCAAAAGCCAAAGGTTTTAAAGTGATTTGGTTAATGGTGACTTTTTCTTTGCGGAGTGTGTCTAGTGTCGTTAGCAACGGATGGGGGGGGCTCACTTCGTTATCCCGATAAGCCCCAATAAAAAATAGGGCGCTAGAGTTCGTCATCACCAGCTCTAATAATTTAAGGCTTGCAGAATCCACCCATTGCAAATCATCCAAAAAAATGACCAAAGGATGTTGGCAAAATACCCGCAGAAAGTTTTGAAATACCAAGTTAAAGCGGTTTTGAGATTCCGTTGGCGCCAAAGTGGGCACCAACGGTTGTGGTCCAATAATCAATTCAAATTTGGGGAGAACATCAATAATGACTTGTCCATTGGGTCCAAGGGCGGCTAATAATTTTTCTTTCCAGGCACGCAAGGTTTCCTTGCTCTCTGTCAACAGTTGTTGCGCCAACTCCCCAAAGGCTTTGACGATGGCGCTGTAGGGTATATTGCGCTGGAATTGATCAAATTTACCTGCGATGAAATACCCTTGCTTTTCACTCAGAGATTTATAAATTTCTTTGACCAACACGGTTTTGCCAATGCCCGAATAACCGGCAACGAGCATCATTTCCACCGTTCCCTTGCTAACGCGCTCAAAGGCAGCAATTAAGGTTTCTATTTCCTGTTCTCGTCCATAAAGTTTTTGGGAAATTTGAAAACGGTCAGAAATATCAACATTGGCTAATAGGAAAATCTCAATTGCGCCGTTTGTTTGCCATTGGTTAAAACAATTTTCTAAATCGGCTTTGATGCCCCAGGCACTTTGATAACGCTCTTCTGCCATTTTTTCCAATAATTTCAGTATGATGTTTGAAATAACTGGGGGGATGTTGGGATTAATTTGGCTTGGGGGTTGCGGTTGTTTGGCAAGGTGACAATGGACTAACTCCATAACATCTGTTGTGTCAAAAGGCACAACCCCTGTGAATAATTCGTAAAATGTTGCACCAAGAGAGTAAAAATCTGTGCGATAATCCAAGGCGCGATTCATCCGCCCTGTTTGTTCAGGCGACATGTAGGCTAAAGTGCCCTCTAAAAGATTAGGGTTTTTGACTGTCAGATGTTGCTGTGATAATTGGGTGGAAATGCCAAAATCGATGATTTTAAGTATGCCAGTGGTTGGGTTGAAAACCAGATTTGAAGGATTTATATTTTTATGGATAATGTTTTGTTGGTGAATTTGAGCCAAAATGTCGGTGGCATGAATGCTAAGCGTGAGTAATTCCTTTAGGGGGAATGTGCGCTTCTCCAGCCAAATTTTGAGAGATTCGCCTCCAAAATCCTCTAGGCACATCACCAAGGTATTTTGATGTTTTTCAAGGCTATAGATATTGATAACCCCGTCAAAATCTGCTAAACAGCGCATGATTTCATATTCTTGACGATAGCGACTCAATTCCTCCAGTGTGGGATAATCCTTTTTGAGTACCTTGAGAATAATTGGTTGATTGTCCTCATGTTTAATGGCACGATAAACGAGCGAGTTGGCACTTTCGTAGATTGGTTTAATAATTTGGTAATTTGGAATGGTTAGCATTTTAGTGTGCTTTTGTCCTATCTTTTATTGTTTGAATCAGAATTTGCAGAATAAAATAGCGGAAAATTCATGGTTCAGTACTTATTGGCAGCCATTGCTAAGAATTCAATGCCATTAAGTTAATAAAAAAAACTTTAAAAACAAACTATTGCAGGATGGCGGAAATTTCCAGGCCACCTACACTCGAAGCAGAGCTTCGAT
>CAYFOB010000791.1:659-1854 GCA_964344525.1 uncultured Thiomargarita sp. | reverse complement strand
ATTATAGCCAAAATTAAAATTAAAGACCAACATCTTTTTCTGAAAAGCTATAGGTTTTGGACACAATTAGGGAGTAAAATTTAAAATTTTGATAAATTCAAGCAAAGTTTCCATTTGAGCTTGTCGTTGTAGACTGTCTACGGAATACGCGGGTAGTTTGTTAAATAGTCATCTAAAGTCCTTTTTTTACCTTTATAAGTACCCAATCATAAATACCTTAAATATCAAAAACTTATAAAAACAACTGATTTTGGGCTTAAGTTTCAACCTGTTAAGCTCAATTGTGTGGCATGAAAAGCGCCAGGCTTAACAAAAGGATGTTCAGATTGAAACTCTTGAGACTGTGTTTGATACCATTTTTCTATCACTTCATGTGTTGCTTCAATTTCTTCATCTTCAAAGGAGACTTCTAACTGAATACGAGGGTGTCCCCATTTCCAAAAACGCTCTGGAATAAAACCAAGCCAATCAAAATCATAAATGCTTTGAATTTTTCGAGTCGCCAATGCCAGTGGCAAAGCAATGGCTTGTAACAAAGTTGTCTTGCCCATGCCATTATCACCCAACACCAAAAAACGATCACTAATTTCTTCAAGCGTTTGGTGCTTGAGTGTTACTTTAATATTCTCAAAAAGTTTGAAATCTTGAATTGAGACAGACTCAATTTTCATAAAAGTTATCCTGGGTGTTATCAATGACGCTATTTAATACAATTTCCAACCATGCGTATTAAAAAAAGTAATAGAAGAACGAATAAACATTATAATATGACGTCTCCCTTTTTTAGCAACTTGACCCCCGTAGTGAATTATTTTGACCTGAGGCACATAAGCAATTTGAGTTATTTTTCGAGTGCGTAAGCTAAGATCAAAATCTTCAAAATACAGAAAATAACGAGGATCAAAACCACCCAACTTTTTTAAAATTGAAGTACGGAATAACAAAAAGCAACCACTCACAATCGGAGGGTTGTGTATAATATCTTTATCACCAACCAAATCACGCATTTCATAATATGAAAGCCGCGCTTGAAAAAAACGAGTTACCCACTGAGGCGCAAAACCTCTTAGGAAAAAATCAAAGAGAACTACTCAAAAAGGTTTAGTTAGAAGAAGAACTGTTTGTGGTGAGAGAATCTCAAAAATCATAAGGCAAGTTAATGTTAAAGTTGTTAAGCAAGGGACTAAACCTATTG
>CAYFOB010000791.1:0-649 GCA_964344525.1 uncultured Thiomargarita sp. | reverse complement strand
TAAAGAAGGATAACGTTTGCAAAGATATTGACGTTGACCATCTTCATCATAAGATGATGGCACCAAAAGCCCTATTTCAGGAGATTTTTCAAGAAAATTAATGGCATTAAACAAAGCCATTTCATCTAAAAGCACATCTGGATTAAGGATTAAAAAATAATCTGTATTGGCGTTCTCCAATGCCAAATTATTGGCAGCGCCATAGCCTAAATTTTTTCCTTTACCAATCAATCTGATTATCGTTTTAGATTCTTGTGAGCTGATTAGGCTGGATAATTCATTATTGTTATTAGTATTATTAACTAATATAATTTCAGAAAAATTAATAATATTTTTTGAATAAGCGATGGATAAACTGTTACTTAAATTCTCTAGTACTCGTTTGAGCAAAGGAATATCAGGTTTATAACAAACAATGCTAATGGTTATTGATGGTATAGAAGCAATAATATTATGCATACTTTTGGCATAACTTTTTAATTTATGTAACTGATGTTACGCACCGAGTTTCTAAAATATGGATAAATTTCATTTATCAATTAAATCAATTTCATAACCATAGTTGATAGATAACTTATGAATAATTTACTTGATATTTATACGGATTACTTAATCAGCTCATTTTCACAAACAACAGCCACAGGATTAT
>CAYFOB010000790.1:0-1864 GCA_964344525.1 uncultured Thiomargarita sp. | reverse complement strand
TGTGAACGAGGATGCGTAACACCAGTTATTTAAAGAAAATTTCTGATCTTTATTCTGAAGATTTTTAAGAAAAAATTCTTTAACTTCTGTATCTAAATAGATTGGAATATCTAATTCCTCTATTGGTCGATAAAATTTACCTTGTTCGGCATTGGTATGATTATACCTGAAAACTTATGATTCAGTACTTATGACGAATTCTATAATTTTACTTTTTATACTTGGCATCGCTGCATGGTTTTGGTTTGATACACAGCGCAGCCAAGAGATGGCTATCAATATTTGCAAGCAAGTGTGTGGACAATTACATTTACAATTGCTAGATCAAACGATCGCTTTGAAGCGGATACGTTTCAAGCGCAACAACCGGGGCATTTTATGTGTGCAAAGAACCTATCAATTTGAATTTTCTGATGGGGGTAATAATCGCCAGCGAGGAATGGTGATTATGCGCGGCATCAGCATGGAAATGTTGGAGATACATGGCTATAGGGTTATTTCACCTGTTTAAATATAATCCCGAACACTCTCCCCATTGTTGGCGTGTGGTGTTGCCTGTCGCTAGGAAAACATACGCCTCAATACAACGCGCTGGTTCTTTTAGCTTATTAAATGTAAGTGTCAACGAATATTCTGTTGCTACATTGTAAATGGCGGGTGCAATCCGAACCCCATTGAATAGTCCAACATGTGAACTGGATGGATCCTGATGATCAAGATGTACATTAGCGTTGTAGCTAGAACCATGTTCTTCATGGTATGGACACTCGTTATTGCCCTCTGCTCCGAAACTATTCCAGGAGTACTTGCTGCTATTTTTGTGGCTGTACTGGAAATTCCATTCATCCATTTTAAACCAAGGAGGATTGACATTATATCCGTTGGCATCACTGCTAGGTTGTATGACTAATTGGTAATTTTCATCATAAGCGACTAAGGCAAGGCCTGTGACATCAACTCGTGGCGTGTTGATTGTCAATTGCACCATAGGCAAGTCTACAAAATCGAAGGTAATAGTTGGCAGCGATGAATCGTGGTAAGGTAACACATGAAGTGGATGAATAGCATCGCGTTGCCACGCGCTATAAGGGTCAAATGATGGAGAATCGCGGATTTCAAAGTGGAGATGGGCAAACCCACTAACACTTTCGCCAGTGTAACCAATAAGATCACCTTTGCTCACAGATTGGTTAGCTGAGACAGTCCAACTTTGTAAGTGTATGTAATTGCTGTAGTAACATCCGACCTTATAGCATGATGAATAACCTGGGCGATAATGGCGGAGCTGGACCAAGGCATCACTGTAGGCACTGTGATTACCAGCAATTTTGACAATACCATCAGCAATAGCGAATATTGGTGTACCTATCTCAGTGGGGATATCAATCCCCCGATGATAATCGTAACGATAGTTTTCAGAAGCTTTTTGGCGTGGACCAAATGTAGAGGACGATGGCATGTCTGTATAATCTGAATTTCCCCACCTGTCAGATGGACAACCATCCGCTTCATCCCAACCAGGAGGCGGATTTTCTGAAATGCGCCCGCAAAGAGGCCAAGCATGAGATTGATCAAAATCAAGTGCAAGGGCGTTTGATACAGATAGGCTTAATACCAAAAGAATTTGTTTTAAATTTGACATAATTCAATTTCCTTTGATGAAAATTTTTGAATTATGTTTAAATATGGATAATGAAATTGCTTTTTGCTATAGGACGCGGAATTAATGCGCACTTTTATCTGATAAATGGTTAAAATGAACAGCTCATACTTGAATTTATCAAAGCTGACACCAATGAAAATAATTGGTAATTGATGTTACGCATCCTGTTTCTAAAACCCATGAATAACTACACGGATTACT
>CAYFOB010000789.1:718-1865 GCA_964344525.1 uncultured Thiomargarita sp. | reverse complement strand
AGCAACGCTTTGCGACTATGGTTTGTGAACAAGAGTGCGTAACATCAGTTATTAAGGAAAGTGAAAAAAAAAGATCAAGTGATAATTGTTAATTGAAATGAATACCATTATTTTTCTGATCATGCGCAAAATGCGGATACCGTTGCTGGTGTTACTATTCGTGTACACCATCGCAATAGTTGGTATGACGCTCATCCCAGGTGTGGATGATCAAGGTAAGCCTTGGCGCATGAATTTTTTTTATGCCTATTATTTTGTGTCCTACATGGCAACTACCATCGGCTTCGGGGAAATTCCTTATACATTTTCCAATGCCCAACGCATGTGGGTTATCCTGTCCATGTATATGACTGTAATTGCATGGATTTATGCGATTGGCGCTTTGCTTACCCTTATACAAGATGATGCGTTGCAGCAAGCCATTACCGAAAACCGTTTTGCTCGCACAGTTAAGAATATCCACGAACCTTTTTATTTGATTTGTGGCTATGGAGATACTGGGCGTGCGTTAGTCAGTGCCTTGGAAGAGCGCTTTATGCGTAGTGTTGTGATAGAAATTAAGCAGGAGCGCATCAATGTTTTAATCATGGAAAATTATCCTGTCTATGTGCCCAAACTTTGTGCCAATGCCAGTAAACCGCTTCATATCGTCGAAGGCGGCTTAAAAAATGATTACTGCGCCGGTGTTGTCGCCATCACTGATGATAACCTCGCTAATTTACACATTGCAATTACTACGAAACTCATTAAACCCAATTTAACGGTGATTGGTAGAGTCGATTCCCACGAAGTCGCTGCCAACATGGATTCTTTTGGTACAGACTACATTATCAATCCCTTTGAAATCTTTGCCAGTAAATTGTATACGGCCTTATATTCTCCCAATCTGCTCTGGTTACGCGAATGCTTGAGTCGTCATAAAAAAAATTCGATGTGCAAGCCTTTAAGCCCGCCTCGCGCAGGATTATGGATACTTTGCGGTTATGGGCGCTTTGGTAAAGCTGTGTGTCAGCGATTTAAAAAAGATAAAAATATTTGTTGGGTGGTGATTGAAGCAACGCCCGAAATCACCGGCTATCCTGAAGTGGAATGTGTTAAGGGATGGGGGACAGAGGCACATACTTTGCGACAAGCGCATGTCGAAGAA
>CAYFOB010000789.1:0-708 GCA_964344525.1 uncultured Thiomargarita sp. | reverse complement strand
CATCATTGCGGGCACTCATGATGACGTAAACAATCTATCAATTGTAATGACAGCCCGTGAACTGAATCCTAATCTTTTTGTGGTTATTCGACAAAATGAGGCAGACAATGAAATCATTTTTGAGGCATTAAAAGCCGATATTGTCATGCAACCCAGTCAAATTATCGCCAACCACATTCGGATACTATTAACAACCCCTTTATTGGTTGATTTTATGCGATTAGCCAAACGGCGTGGCAATGAGTGGACAAGAAAATTGGTTAATCATCTCAAAAAAATTCTCAATGATATAATTCCCCATATTTGGGAAATGAAAATTGATCAAAAAACCGCCCCCACCTTATGGGAAGCGAAATCACAAGGCAAATCAATAAATGTGCAATGCTTGCGAATTGATCCTAGAAATCGTCATGAAAATTTGCCCTGTATCGCTTTATTGTTGGTACGCGGTGATGAAACCATTTTATTGCCTGATGACTCAGAATGTTTACAACAAGGCGATCAATTACTCTGGTGTGGACAAGAAAAAGCCATATCCTGGATGAAATGGACATTACATGATCCATCGGTGTTAACATATATTTTAACGGGAAAAATTCTCCATCGTAGTTATGTGTGGCGTTGGTTAGAGAAAAAAACGGCATAAATAATCTGAACTGTGATTTATGTGATTGATCTGATATATAACTACAAGGATTACTTTTAAAA
>CAYFOB010000788.1:0-1875 GCA_964344525.1 uncultured Thiomargarita sp. | reverse complement strand
CATAATTCATGTTTAGCTGTTGCAGCTATCAGTGCATCAGCAAGCCCCTTTAACACCAGCATACAACCAGCAACGGTTACCACCGAGACATTAGGTAAAATTTTCAATTCTTCCAAATAGGTAACAGCTTGCGATTGTTCTCGCAAATAATCAATCAGGACATCGGTATCAATCAAAATATCTTGCTCTAACATAATCATTATCTACTTTGCAGGAAAACGATCCCACGATTTCCGGTTATGCTCAAAATCAGATAAATCATCACGATCTTTCCACATCCCACGTGCCACCCGCATCTTTTTTAAGCGGTTTTTTCTATTAAAATCCACAATTAATTTATTTAAGGCATGTCGGATTAATTCTTCCGCTGTTTTGCCAGTTTTTAGTATAATCGTTTGTAACGATTCATGTTCTTGTTCAGTTAAGTCAATTTGAGTGCTAACCATGGCTACTCCTTTTTAATGAAATTTATGAACATACAGGACAAGCTGGATCTTTCTGTAATTTCAAAGTGCGCCACTTGCCTAAAAATGCATCAAAAATTAAAAGTCTACCACAAAGTGATTCTCCAATGCCTAACAAGACTTTAATAATTTCTAAAGCTTGAATGCTGCCAATAACACCCACCAATGGTGCTAGTACGCCAGTTTGAGTACAAGTTTCTGTTTGTTCTTCATTGTCATTATACAAACAACGATAGCAAGGGCTTTGGGTGGGTAAAAATACTGCAACTTGTCCGCCCCAACGTTGTGCTGCGCCTGATACCAGCGCCGTTCCGTTGTGTACACAAGCGGCATTGATGGCAAAACGTGTGGCAAAATTATCGCTACAGTCAGCAACAACATTGATGTCGTTCAAAAGTTTTTTTAGGGAATCTTCTTCAAGGGTTTGCTTGATTATTGTAATTTGCACGTCGGGATTAAGTGCTAGTAGTTTGGTTTTAGCTGAGACGGTTTTATTTTGCCCGATTTGCGTTGTATCATGTACAATTTGTCGCTGTAGATTGGATAAATCCACGCGATCAAAATCAACCAACACCAGATGCCCTACACCTGCTGCTGCTAAATACATTGCCACAGGTGAGCCTAAACCGCCAAGTCCAACAATTAGCACTTTTGATTGTACAAGTTTTTGTTGTCCACTAACATCAATTTGGGGTAATAAAACTTGGCGGTTGTAGCGAAGTAGTTGCGCATCATTCATAATTGCAAATTCTACTTTGGCTCATTTTTTCTACGCTTAAAAAGAATTATTTCTTCAGCTTGTTTAAATTCAATATCAAATAAGTCAAACACAATTTCCCTACCAATGATCATTTCATCCACTTGTTCATCCTGTAGCCATGCAAAGATATTTTCAAACTGAAAGCCCTCTATTTCTATAGTGGTATTGCGCAATAAATAGGGAACATTTCCTCCCACACCTTCAGCTTCTAAGATAGTTTCATGAGGGCTTTTTTCAAATCCTAGTAGCTTTCCAAATTCATAGTTTATAAGAGAAATATCTGCTCCACTATCTATCAACATTTCTTCTTTTTGGCAGCCTTCGTCAAAATGAAATTTAACAGGATAGGTTGGTACCCAAGGATGTCTTTTCAAACTTTTGATTCTAAAAGAAAGCACTCGCAAACGATAAAAGTTACGAGGCACCTTGAATAGAGAATAAGAGATATTTTTTTTGCTAAAATGCGCTATCGCTTCTCTATAATTGCTTGCAACAAATACAATTTTTTCGTCATGTATGGCAATCACTTTGCCAAGCAATTGAGGATTAGAATATATTTCTTTTTGCCATGCTTTTCTTAATTGCATTTTTTTACCTGCTTGTGGCTGTGTATAGTATAATGCACTTTCGTTTCCATGCTACTGTAAAACA
>CAYFOB010000787.1:0-1884 GCA_964344525.1 uncultured Thiomargarita sp. | reverse complement strand
AAGTGTAGTGAAAAATGTTTTCTTTGGTGATGGTGTTGTCTTGGTAATGGGTGCGAAATTGGGTTAAGCCCCAGTTGGTGATGTTTTCAGTGTGGTTGCCTTCAGAATCGTAGTGATAAAAAGGAAGCGTGAAAGTACCACCATTACCCATTTTTAACAAGCAATAATCAAAAAGAGTATCTGTTGCAAGTGTAGAAAGCAAGTTGTCTGAATGTACACATAAAAAAGTAATCGCCAGATTTTCTGAGCCGAAAATTTGTGGCAACTGATACTGCATTTCATTCAATTGGTTTGAAAAATATAGATTTTTTTTGACATAGGGACGATAAAGGCTTTCTCTAATTTGTTGAACCGAATAAACATAACGTCGCCCTTTTAACAAGTCATTTTTAACGGCTCTTGTCCATTTAATCTGATCATCAACATCTACTTGAGTAGCATTTTTGTGCTTTTTAACGTATTGATTGTAAATGTTAATCAAATACTTCACTTTGTGCTTGAGGTATTTGACGGAATAATCATAAACCCATTCATCCCGTGCAGTGACAACCCCTAAGGAAAATAACTTAAAAACCGCGCTTTCCTCCTGATTAGATTTGGAGTGTTTCGTTTCCTTATTGACTAATGGCAATAAATCCTCAAAATCATTATCAGCAATATTAAGCCAATTATGATTTTTATCGGGCATAATTCGATCAAAATCAATTTCTTTAAATTGGGTGGTTCTCAAAAAAGTTAATTTTTCTGTGGCAATTTCCATTTCAGGACGACGAGCATAATAAATTCTACATGTCGTCGCATCCTGTCGTTTAACCAGAAATGAAATAGCAACACCGGTTTGAATCCCAAAGACATTATTTTTAGTCCCAGACAATTTTGGATTTTTTCTAACATCACCGCCTAAATCCACTACATAAATCTCATTAAACTCCTCAGCCACCACTTTCCTAAACCCATCAAAAGTCCGCGCCTCTAAAAAAGACGAATTTGTCACAAACGCCAAAATCCCATTTTCTGATAAACGATTACTTGCCCAGCGAAAAAACCGAGCATACATATCATAAAGCTTAGTTTTTTGCGCCGTGCTGTTGGCAATGTAAGTGCGCTTAATCGCCGCGTCTATTTCTGGATAGTCACGATTTTTGTTGTTGTCATTTTCGTTTTGTTGGTTGGCATTGTAGGGTGGATTGCCGATAATTACTGAAATTTTGCGCTTATTTTGTCCGATGATGCGCTTGGCATTTTCTTGACCAAAAGCGAAACTGATTTGTTGATTTTGATAACGATGTTCAAAACCCATGTTATCTAATGTATCTACAAAGCAAATATGGGGATATGGTTCGTATTCGCCCATTTTTTGTTGATAAGTGTATTCAATATTTAGGTTAGCAATGTAATAGGGCAAAATGGAGACTTCGTTGCAATGAATTTCATTTTGATATTTAAAAGGGAGGCGATTTTTGGGTAAATATTCAATCAACTCAGTGATAAATGTACCAGTGCCTGTCGCAGGATCAAGAATTTCTACATCCTCATCAGCTAACAAACGATTAAAATGTTTGTCTAACAAATAATCGGTGCTTTCAACCATAAATCGCACAATTTCATTGGGGGTATAAACAATCCCTAATCTATCTGCCGCTTTAGGGTTGTAAGTTTTATAAAAATTTTCATACACCACCTTCAGAAATTGTTGCTTTTCGTGGTGATTAGAAATATTAGCGGCTTCACGCCGAATCACGGCATAGTAACTTTCAAGGGATTTTAAGGTGTCACGGCGCGTTTTACCAGTGAAAAAGGTGTTAATCACCGTTTCTAATTTTTGGGCAATGATATTTTCTCTGTGAAATTGTGCGTCATTGAATACGGTTAAAAAAATCTCCT
>CAYFOB010000786.1:0-1892 GCA_964344525.1 uncultured Thiomargarita sp. | reverse complement strand
AAGGAGTAGGCACAGTACCAAGCCAAATTCATGGCTATTTATCCCATCAATTTAAAGATTGTCGCAACCTAGAAAAAGATGATCCATTGCTACAACACTGCGCCGCAGAACGCTGGTATGTCCCTGATCCCAATAAAGGACAAGATTTAGAAAAAATCAGAGAAAACCATTTATTGCGAGAATTTAAACAATATGCTCAAAGCGCTAAAAAACATTTCAAAAAATTCCGCTTAGAAGTCATGCGAGCAGGTTTCAGAAATGCTTGGGCACAGAAAAATTATCAAACCATTATAGATATGGCCAAAAAAATCCCAGAAGCCGTATTGTATGAAGATGAAAAGTTGTTGCAGTTGTATGATTTAGCTAGGATACGTGTGGAAAATCCGTGAATGATTTTGACTTATCCTTTCGTCCTTCAGCGAGGTGCAACATGCGTTACTTCAATACCTATGGTCCAGTCAACGAAAAAGAACATTATACCGTCCCACGTCGCAAATTAATTACAAACAAATTTAGTCACACAAATTGAGCGAGGAAGCTATTTTACCATTTATGCGCCACGACAAATGGGCAAAACGACTTTGTTGCGACATTTGGCGGAAGTGTTATCTAATAAACAAGATTATTTCTCAAGTTTACGCTCAATACACCTTGGGTGAATGCACTTAATATGCACGGTGTAATTCTGATGAATGCCCAAGGCTTTTGTGAAATCGCCAACCCAATTTATGAACAAATTCTCACTGATCATTTTCAACCACTAGAGTCGGATTTGCAAGCATTATGAAAAAACTTAACGCCTTAATTTTTGATGTTGATGGCACACTGGCTGAAACTGAAGAGGCTCACCGTGTTGCTTTTAACGAAACCTTTGCCGAATACCAACTTGATTGGCATTGGAATGTCAAACTTTATGGTGAATTGCTAGCTGTAACGGGTGGCAAGGAACGCATAAAATTTTATTTGGAGAACTACCCCCCCGATTATCCACACTCTGATGATTTTATTGCCGAATTACATCAAAAGAAAACTGCTTGTTATAACGAAATGTTAGTACATCGCCCCATTCCTTTGCGTCCTGGGGTGCGCCGCTTATTGGAAGAGGCTCGCAGAGAAGGAATACAATTGGCTATCGCCACCACAACGAGCTTAAAAAATGTCACCACGCTACTAGAATATAGCCTAACACCAGAAGCTGTGTCATGGTTTAAAGTCATTGCTGCTGGAGATATGGTATCGGCTAAAAAACCTGCCCCTGATGTTTATCATTATGCACTGAAAAAATTGGGACTACCAGCAGAACAATGTATTGCAATTGAAGATTCCTACAATGGCAATCGCTCAGCGCTGGACGCTCAAATACCCACATTAATTACTGTCAGCAATTATACTCGCCATGAAGATTTTACGGGCGCATTGTTGGTTCTTGATCACTTGGGTGAACCTGATCAAAATTTTACAGTCTTGGCGGGGGGAGTGGGAGATGCGCGTTATGTTGATGTGAATATGTTGCGCCATCTCTGAAGCTTGATAAAATGACCCCGCCATGGGGGGCTACAGCTCAATGCCATTAAGTTAATAAAAAAAACTTTAAAAACAAACTATTATACTGTAGGTTGGGTTAGATTTTTTCGCGCAGCGAAAAAACGTAACCCAACATTATTATGTGCCAGTTGGGTTACTACAAAATATCTTGTTGAAAATAAAAGTCTAATTCTTAACTTAATGGCATTGAAGCTCCCGCTTGGGAATGCATGCCCCGAAGCTCCGCTTCGAGTGGCCTGGAAATTTCCGCCATCCTGCACTAGCCAAAAGAAATGAGGATGTGGAGGTTAGTAATTATTGGGAGAGTAAAAGTATGATGTACGCTTTAGATTATCAAAGCTATCAAG
>CAYFOB010000785.1:0-1894 GCA_964344525.1 uncultured Thiomargarita sp. | reverse complement strand
AAGACAAAGTTAAAGAACATGGTGATGCATTGTTAGCGATTGTTGAAAAGGAGCTCAAAACCAATCAACGCTTTATTAACGCTTTTGAAGCTTTTAGTCAGCTCTGTATTGAGGCGATTAACCCAAACCTGTCTGTTAATGCCGTCAAAGAAATGTTAATTCAACATTTGCTAACAGAGCGCATTTTCAGAAAAGTCTTTAATAATCCTGACTTTGTCAATCGCAACCTGATTGCGCGTGAAATTGAAAAAGTTATTGCAGCCCTCACATCACGCGCCTTTAGTCGCCATGAATTTCTCAAAAAATTGGATCGTTTTTATGGTGCCATTGAAACGACAGCGGCGACTTTAGATGATTTTTCTCAAAAACAGGATTTTTTAAATGCTGTGTATGAAAAATTTTTTCAAGGGTTTGCCACCAAAGTAGCTGATACACATGGTATTGTTTATACGCCTCAGCCAATTGTCAACTTTATGGTGAAATCGGTTTCTGAGATTTTACAAAAAGAATTTGGTACCTCATTAAGCCAAAAAGGTGTACATATTCTTGATCCTTTTGTGGGCACGGGCAATTTTATTGTGCGTCTGATGCTTGAAATCAGTCGTTTTTCTTTAGCTGAAAAATATCAAAACGAGTTGCATTGTAATGAGCTGATGTTGTTGCCTTATTATATTGCCGCAATGAATATTGAGCATGCCTACTATGAAATCACTGGACATTATGAACCCTTTCCTGGCATTTGCTTAGTCGATACCTTTGAACTGGCAGAAAATCGACAAGCCACACTCTTTACCACTGATAATACGCAACGAGTCAATCAACAAAAGAAAGCGCCCATTTTTGTGATTATTGGCAATCCGCCCTATAACGCCGGGCAGGTGAATGAAAATGACAACAATAAAAATCGCAAATATGAAGTGGTTGATCAATGGGTAGCAGACACTTATGCCAAATCATCAAAAGCCACTAATAAAAATGCCCTTTCTGATCCTTATGTGAAAGCGATTTGTTGGGCATCCCAACGAATTGGTGAGGAGGGCATTGTGGCTTTTGTGACAAATAATGGTTTTTTGGATGGGATTGCGTTTGATGGGATGCGGAAACATTTGGCGCAGGATTTTTCTAAAATTTATCATATCAATCTGAAAGGGAATGCACGCACTTCAGGAGAACGTCGTCGCCAAGAGGGTGGCAATGTGTTTGATGATTTGATTCGTGTTGGTGTCGGTATTAGCTTTTTTATTAAGCACAAATCACACAAATCTGCTGAAGTTTGGTTATATTCCGTTGATGATTATTTAAAGTCACTTGACAAGAAAAATTTTCTGATTAAGGCAAAAAACTATAGCAATGTGCCAATGAAATTAGCCAGAGTTGACAAAAAATATACTTGGTTAACAGAAGGTTTACAGTCTGAATTTGAAAATTTTATCCCGTTAGGCACTAATACAAAAAAAGCGGCGAAAACGGAAGTTGATGGGGTGATTTTCAAAATTTTTAGTAATGGTGTCAAAACCAACCGTGACGCTTGGGCATACAATTTCAATTACCAAGCACTGTCAGACAATATGCAACGGATGATTGAAACCTATAATGAACAGGTGTTTAAATGGACACGTCAAAAGCCTGACAAAGTTGATGATTTTGTTTTGTCTGATGAGGATAAAATCAGTTGGAGTCGGGACTTAAAATTAGATTTAAAGCGGGGCAAGTTTTCGGAATTTCAGCCTGAAAAAATCAGAAATTCTTTATATCGTCCTTTTTCTAAAAGGATGTTGTTTTTTGATCGAATAATGAATGAAGAAGTTTATGTTTTTCCTTCTATTTTTCCAAATCAAAAAACAGAAAGGGAAAATCAGGTGATTTGTGTGAAAGGAATTGGGATGAGCCAACC
>CAYFOB010000784.1:0-1902 GCA_964344525.1 uncultured Thiomargarita sp. | reverse complement strand
CAATCGGGAAACGCTATAGTCACTTACGGCAAAAAATCCTTAGGAATCGAAAAAACCGTTTGCCCTCGAAAAGCATGATCGTAACAATAAGTGTCTTCTGGACCTAATGGTTCAGGGGGATTCAATATTAAACGCTTGATCTTAGCACCTTTTTTGCTAATATTAGGACAAGGGGTTTCAAACTCCTCTAGCTGATAGCTCACTTTAGCTGTTGGATCAGCATTAAGACGTGTGAGAAGTTTATGAATAGATTTTACCCAAGTCTGAAGACGAATAAACTCGCAACGTTGTCGCATCTCTACAATTTCTTTTGGTGAATATTGCATTAAAGGACTGTTTTGACGGAAGGGCAAACCCGCTTTGCGCTCCAGTAACTGATCACCAAGTGTACCACCTTCGCTAAGAAGTGGATATCCCAAAATATTTTGAATTTCTTCTTTTAATAACCGAATAAACTCGTATCTTTTTTGTTGAAACCCAATATTTCGTTGGATATTAAACAAAGGGCGTAATAAACTTCTCCATTTATCAATGTCTTTGCTTGATATCCAAATTTCTTCTACCAATTGATTAGAAACAGGAATGCGTGCTGTAATGACTCGATGATCCACTTGGTTACGACATTGCTCACCAAGTTCACGACATCCCGCTTTCTTAACCAATTCCCAATACAAAACCGGCATATTCCCTTCCCCTAGTCCCTGTTTCATAATGCTTTCTATTGATTGTCCTGCACGGATTTTTTGAAGGGTTTCATTAACAACATCACTTCGTGAAAATTGCCCCACTTGTTGAACAACTTTTCTAACGAGCTCGTTAGTAATAGCAGTTGATGTATTTTGAGTCAGTTTTAAAAAATAATGAGAGGGCTTGACACGATTAGATACTTTACGATAGATTCCTTGAAGAATCTCTAGTCCTTGCGCTTGAAAAAGATCATACGCTCTTTGGTAAGAGCGTTTATAGGAATGAGTGTTAGGGGTTTGAACAAAAAAAGTGACTGGCAAGGTGGTAAATGTTTGTGTGATTCTTTGATTCAAATCGCGTGGTACAAATGCCTCATTATCGCCATGATCCCCTATGACAAATAGCATTTTTAAGTGATCAGGACAATTCGCCATATCTCTAACCGCTTGACGAAGTCCAATAAAAAGGTTTTCTTCAAAGGTGCGATCCGTTGAGCGTCCAAAGGGATAAACTTGTTCAATTTGACGTTGAAAGGCTTCTTGATTTTGTTGTGAAATATGCTTCTTATTTTCACAAGAACCTGAGAATGGTAAACCTTCACCAATCCCCCGATTACCCGCATAATCATCCCGATAAACACGAAAACCAAAACGAAAATGTGTTTTTCGATAAGCCGGTTTATTAGCTAAGGTGTCCATCACTTCAGTCACAAATTTTTTAGCCGCATTTAAGGAAGGTTCCATGCTGCGTGTGCCATCCAGTAAAAAAAACACATCGACTCGTTTGAAGAGTGCTTCAAGTGCGTTCATTTTTTCAACCATTTCTGGCGCATCAGTAATCCCTCTCATACCAATGCCAGGTACCGCAACCAGATAATATCTACCATTATCAACAATTTCTAATAAAGGAAGATGTTGTGGGAATTTATACCAAATATTTCCACCTGTTAGCTCAACACCACGATTTGTTGAACTTCCTTCAGGAAAAGCAGAAATATGTCTCACATCCTCATGAGGGCGAATTTGTAAGGTTGTGTTCCATGGAATAACTTTATCCTTATCAACCCATCCAATTAAAGGTTTGGGAGTTAAGAGACTGAAATCCTTTGCCAATAAATAACGTTTGTTACTCTCTGCATAGATGAAATACTTTTCAAAATATGACAGTTCTTTACAGCCCCCCCCATGACAAGTATTGCTTTGGTCATGAGGATAA
>CAYFOB010000783.1:0-1902 GCA_964344525.1 uncultured Thiomargarita sp. | reverse complement strand
AGCTCCTGCTTGGGAATGCATTCATCGAAGCTCTGCTTCGAGTGTAGGTGGCCTTGAAATTTCCGCCATCCTGCACTAGTTTTAATTCTGGTTCCCACGCTTGCCTAGTGGGAACCCAGCGTCCGGTTTTTGCTTTGCTGGACGCTTGCCTAGTCCAGTTTATGCAACACTCCCAGGACGCAGGCGCGTCCACACGGCATTCCCACGCCTTCGCTAAGAACGAGAAAACTATGTCACCGAGGATTTACGTTACCACACCGATGATGTGATTTGGAAAATCCGCTGGATTAATGGTTTATATCGGATTGCTTTATCAGGACTTGATTGAGTCAGGGCAACTGACTAGCGATAGAAAATTGCACCCAGTGTTGCCATTGGTGCTTTACAATGGACAAAAAAAGAGATGGAATGCTGCGCTAGAAATCAACGATTTGATTGCATCGGGATCCTCCGAACTTGAAAAATACCATCCTCACCTGCGTTATTTGGTATTGGACGAAGGTAAATATAAGAATTCAGAATTGACACCGTTAGTCAAAAATCTGGTCGTTGCTATTTTCCGGTTGGAAAACAGTCGGACAGAGGCAGACTTTTTGCAGGTCATTGAGGCATTAACTGAATGGTTAAAAGATCCTGCGCAGGATCGTATTAAAACCGAAATTGAGCGTTGGTTAAATCATCTGGTTTTGCCAAAACGCTTACCAAATGTCAAACTTGACAAATTGATCAGTTTACAGGAGATGAAAAGCATGTTATCTGAAACCGTAGATAATTGGGCAATACAATGGAAAACTCAAGGGCTTCAAGAAGGGCTTGAAAAAGGGCGCGTTGAAGGGCGTGTTGAAGGGCAAGCCCAGTTGTTAATAGATTTATTGGAAGAAAAATTTGGTCCATTGGACCCAGATGTGCATACAACTAGTTACCGTTTGGATAATCAATGTTTGATTGACTGCGCCAAACGAACCTTAACCGCTCAAACATTGCGAGAAGCTATTGGGCATTAGATGTTTTGAACGGTGATTTTTATGATTTAATTGATTCATAAGATAAGCTCATCACAAAAATCATATCAATCAAAAAAATCACAGTTCAGACAAACAGGAAACTCAAAAATTATTTGTATTCAGAAGATGAAGCAGATAAACAATCCGTCACAAAAGCTTTATTAAAAAACCTTAAAAAAAAATGGAAAACGAAGAAGAACACCAAACAAACCAGTGGCACCTCTGGTTTGCACAATTTTTGGAATATCTGCTATCTCCGGTTGGTATCATTGTCCAATCAGAAGTCCCAGTGTCAGGTAAAATAGACATTTTACTGCTCCAACGAGAAAATGGACAATGGACAGATGAGCAATTAGCCCGTTTACCAGATGGGGTACGAGATAGCCAAGCCGCTCGTATTTTAATGGAATTTAAGTACACCGAATCGTTAAATAGGGAGATTATTTTACAAACTCTGGGGTATGAGACTTTTTACAAACGCAACAAGGAGTTAAACGATGGGGATGTACAAACTTTTTTAGTGACTGCCAAACATCCACAAACTGATACGAGAAAAAAATTAGGCTATCAGGATACCAAACAGGCAGGAGTTTACAAACATCCACAATGGCCTTTAAGTTTGGTAACTTTAATTTCTTTAAATAAATTATCCAATAAACCACACAACATGTGGGTGAAATGTTTTGCCACCCATCATGCACAAAGAAAAAAGGCGTTTGAATACCTCAAAAAATTTGGGGGTCAATTTATGACAAAACCATTTAAATGGTTTATTGCGGGTTTGTGGGAATATTGGTTTAAATTAAAAGGAGAAGAAATGGATATTACACTTACACCTAAAGAACTGAGTGAAATGGGCAAAATGTGGTTGCCCATTTTAACAGCCGAAGAAAGATTA
>CAYFOB010000782.1:0-1909 GCA_964344525.1 uncultured Thiomargarita sp. | reverse complement strand
CCAAGCAGGAGCTTGGGAACGAGGGGGCGGAAGGAGAGTGCGTAACATCAATTAAATAAATAAAAACCTGTCAGGTTTAAAGTGTGGGGGACAAAATGAATGCTTGGCCTCAAATTGTCTGAATCAGAATTTTAAGACTTTATTCTCGCTCAAAAAGTCACAAATACCATTTCTTAAAGAAATGGTATTTGTTTTGAGCTCAAAAAAAAAAGTCACAAATACCATTTCTTAAATTTGTCAATTCTGATTCAGACAAAAAAAATTCATTCCTGCACAGCGCGAATTTCTAAAGACAAAGGATCAGGACCACAAAGCTTGACATTTTTGCCGCCCTCTAAACAAAGTGAACAGCCAATCACATCAGGCTGAATTGGTAATTCTCGCCCATTGCGTTCGACTAAAACGGCAAGCGTCACGCTGGCTGGGCGTCCATAGTCAAAAATTTCATTGAGCGCTGCCCGTATGGTGCGCCCAGTATGTAGCACATCATCAACCAAAATAATGTGGCGATTATCCACCTCAAGTGGTAAAGACGACGGTTGGACGTGAGGATGTAAGCCAATATGGCTAAAATCGTCACGGTAAAACGCGATATTTAATTGCCCGAGTGGTTGTTGCAAATCCAATAAGGCATGCAGGCGCTCTGCTACCCACACGCCGCCTGTGTGTATGCCAACCATAAAGACTTCATCACGCTTTTGTATTTTTAATTTGTGATTTAAGTAGTGAGCCATGCTATTGAGTAGCATGTCAATCTGATTTATAGACATTCGCTCAACCAAGTTTCAAGGATAATTTGAGCCGCAATGGCATCCAAATCTCCTCCCTTTCTAGAGATTTTTTCAGCCGCCGCGACTGAGGATAAAGTTTCATCAATAGTGTGAACTGGCAACTGATAACGTCCATGTAATTGCCGACTAAAACGGCGGGCAGCTACGGTGATTGGATTGTCTGAACCATCTGCATGCTTAGGCAAACCGACAACAAGCGCATCAGGTTGCCATTCTTGAATTAAAGCACTGATTCTTGCCCAATCAATTTGTCGATTTTTGACGGGCACAATGGTTAAAGGGCGAGCGCTTGTTGTTAAGCTTTGCCCTATTGCCACACCAATACGCTTGCTACCATAATCAAATCCCATAATATACATTACCCATGTCCCACCTCAGTTGATAATAAAGTCAAATCAACACCTAAACAAGCCGCCGCTGCATGCCAACGTTGCTCTGGCGGGGTATGAAAAAGTACATGCTGATCAGCCGGAGTATTCAGCCAAATATTATCAACAATCTCTTGTTCTAATTGCCCTGCATCCCAACCTGCATAGCCAAGCGCGATCATTGCATTATGAGGACCTCTACCGTTAGCAATGGCATCAATAATATCGCGTGATGTGGTGATGCATAAATCATCATTGATAATATGCATGCCATTCCATTGCCCGGCTGGTTGATGAATCACAAAACCACGCTCGCGGTGTACGGGCCCCCCATCAAAAATAGGTAGACGAGTGGCACACGGATTATTGCCTTCAATCTCCATTTGTTCAAGAATATCACCAAGATCAATATCTAGCTGGCGATTAATGACGATGCCCATTGCGCCATCATCATTGTGCATACAAATATAGGTGACAGTTTGAAAAAAATTAGGATCACCCAAATTGGGCATGGCAATTAAAAAATGGTTAGTTAAATAAGTAGTTTCTAACATAGCACAGCCCAAAAAAATAAATAGGATAACAAACACTAACTACAAGGATTACTTTTAATAAAGGATAAGTCAAAATCGAAACGAAACTGCACGCATGCTTTTGACTTATCCTGCTACGCACTCTTGTCCCCCTGCAATAACTACAAGGATTATATCGGGCACCGTCAAAACCTAATCAAAACGGGGTTTTGACTTA